>JANYBI010000678.1 GCA_025360875.1 Lentisphaerota bacterium | reverse complement strand
TGACAGTGAACGTAACTGCCGGAAGCCCTTCGCTGCTGTAGAGATTGGCATCTGGATTCAAGCCCCAGCCATAACGCACGGCTGTTGTGACTCCAGGTATTTTCAAGACGATGTAATTCTTTTCGATCACCGCTTCAGCAGGTTTGAAATCGCCGTTGGGATCACCGATTTCAAAGCCCTTCACCTTGTCATCGGAACCTTCTTTTCCGGCAATCATCCCCTTGTCGGCGAATTTGAATTTGAGTTTAAGGGAATTCTCCCCGACCGAGACAGCTTCAAACAAGGGACCTGACCAGGTTATCTTCTGGTTATAAAATCTACCGAGGGCGGCCAATGAAAGCCTGCGCCCGGCCTCCTTGAGGCTGTCCTGCGGAACAGCTTCCCCCGAATCATGTATGATATCATAAGACACCGCCAGGGCCGTGTTGTTCAACTTTTCCTGGACAGAAGCCTGTGAAAGCCTCAGCAGGGAACATTCGTCAGCCGAAATCCCCTTGTTCTCCCCTACCCCCTGCAGCTGCATTATCACAAAGGGAAGATCCCCTTTCTTCTGGGCCTGCCCCTTCTGCCATGTGTCTCTCCAGTTCCTGATGACGGTGGTCAGGATCTGGTTATAGATATCTCCCCGTTTCCAGGAGGCGTCCGATTCGCCCTGCCAGAAAACAAAACCCTTTATGGCGTATGGCACAAGCGGACTTATCATCCCATTGAAAATACCTGCGGGCCTGACGCCTGACGTCCTCGGGTCTGCAACCACCCCGGAAGCAATCTGGATCATCTGCGGCCAGGATTTCTCCTCTTCAGCAATAGGCGTCCCCTTGGACTCCCTCTGCATGGAATTTTCAACCCACTCCTGTATCTTCTCCTGCCATTGTTCGACTTCGCCGGCCTTGACAGCTTTCCTGCCTTCGGGAGTGCCTGCCCACATCTGGAAACGTCTTACCGCTCCGGCATATCTGATGTTGCCGTCGCCGGAATTGTTTATTTCCTGAAGTCCCTTGTAAGTACCGCTTATCTTGACTTCATAATTCTGGATGATCTCCTGATAGTCGTCACGATATGCCAGAATCTTGACCCCCCTCAGGCAGTCCCTGCTGCACCACGACTGGGAAAGGGAATTCGGAACTGCGCAGAGGATAATCCCCACGGGCCCGCTGGTTTTATTCCTGAGCTCATCGGCAAAATGATAGGCGACTGCGGGAATGTCATTGGCCAGATCTTCACACTTCTCCCATTTCCCCGGAAGGTGTGCATACGGAACCCTTGTAAGCTGTTTCGGGGCCCGGAAATATCTGATCGAAGGTTTCCCGGAACTGGATGATTTCGCAATGTCCTTGTCGAGATTTGCATCTATGGCTGATTCACCTGCAAACAGCCATACTTCACCGCACACGATATCCTTTATCGATACTTTTCCCGATTCGCTCTGGATATCCATCTGAAACGGGCCTGCATCACTGATGGCGGTGGCAGTCACCCTCCATCTGCCGTCCTTGTCAGCCGTGGCCGACAGTTCCTGTCCGGCTATGGAGACCTTGATTTTTTTTCCAGGCTGGTCCTCTCCCCATATGGGAAGATCATAATCCTTCTGGATCACCATGCCGTCCGAGAATATGTCGGCCGGCTTCAGTTCGCCGGAATCGGCGCGGAGCAGGCCAGGCAGTGAAAAGAGAACTAAAATCGGAATCAGGATTTTTATTTTCATGATATCCATGAGATGCGATTAAAGAATAATTGACTAATTTAACATCCTTAAAGGGAATCTACAAACTGAATTTCCCGGAGAGACCCTGGTATAGCTGTAGGATAATATCGCCAAAGTAGATCCACAGCAGGGTTCCCGCAGCCAGGAAAGGCCCTAGCGGGAACGCGCTCCTGAGCTTCCTTTTCCTGAAGACGATCAGGAATATGCCGTAAAGGGATCCGGTAATGGATCCGAATAGCAACGTGAAGAAACAGGCGGATACTCCG
This sequence comes from Lentisphaerota bacterium, assembly GCA_025360875.1. GTDB lineage: Bacteria > Verrucomicrobiota > Lentisphaeria > Victivallales > GWF2-50-93 > GWF2-50-93. The sequence goes on along the minus strand of JANYBI010000678.1, from coordinate 1,022 downwards.
AGCAGCGCCGCAACTGCCCCGATATATTTGACGTCACCCCATCCCATCGCATCCTTCTTGAAGATGTATTTGCCTCCGATCGAGAACAATCCCATGAAGATCACGCAGCCCGCCATGCTCGCAAAGGAAAACGAGAACGAGATCAGCCTTTCCGGAAGTATCCATTTCCTATGCGGAATCCAGAGCTCCGGCCAGAGAACTGCAAAGATGAGTCCTGCTATCATCGCCGAATAAGTGGCTTCGTTCGGAATGATCCTGTGTTCGGCATCAACGAAAATTGTGACTATGCACAGCGCGACAATGCAGAAATACGGGAATATGAAGACAACCGGCTGTCCGACGGTCAGGACCTTGATCCAGACAAGGAGGAAGAGATATCCGGTGACCAGTTCAACCAGGAAATATCTCGGAGTTATCCCGACTCCGCATTTCCTGCATTTTGCGCCGAGCACCAACCAGCTGACCAATGGAATGTTGTCATACCAAGGGATCAGATAATTGCATTTCGGACAATGCGACGGCGGACTTACCAGCGACTCGTTTCTCGGCAGACGCCAGATGCAGACGTTCAGAAAACTGCCGATGCAGGCGCCAAAGATGAAAATAAAGATATTCATCATCGGCATCATCTGCTCAGGAATTTGAAATGTCTCTTGCATCGGTCCTTTCTTTCTTCCGCCATTCTCCAGAACTCAACCACGGAGATCCCGGAGAATTGATTTTTATATTGAGCACACAGGGAATTCTCCTCTGTGAACTCCGTGGTTAATTTTTTTTGCCGGCGTTACGCTTTGCGAATTCAGCATACAGCGACGTCCGCATGACTTCCAACGGCGCATCCTGCCCTGTCCATATTGAAAAGGATTTTGCGCCCTGATGCAGAAGCATGGACAATCCTCCGGCGGTCCTGCATCCTCTTCTTTTTGCGGCCTGTATGAAAGCCGTCTCCATGTAAATCGTGTCGTAGTAGAATTTTTCCTGCCTGAAAAATTCTTCTGCCAGAGGACAAGGATCTCCATCCT
>JANYBI010000562.1 GCA_025360875.1 Lentisphaerota bacterium | reverse complement strand
AGTGATTCCATGAAGTTAAAAAAAATCCATGATCTCGGAATCGTCGTTGTGGCTGGAGGCAGCGGGGCCAGGTTTGGAAAAGAGAACAAGCTTCTTGCGAAACTCGCTGGAGTTCCGGTCTTCATCCATTCCCTGAGAAATTTCCACGGCCTTTGTCCCGATGGAAATCTCATACTTGTAATTAAGAAATCAGAAACTGCGAAATTCGCAGATGCTATACAGAGATACCTTCCAAAAGTTGACGTCAGGCTGGCCTATGGCGGCAAGACAAGGATGCATTCCGTAGTCAATGGTCTTGCCATACTTCCAGTTTCCGTGAAATTCGCAGCAGTACATGATGCGGCGCGTCCGCTTGCCACTGCAGCGCTTATAATTTCCGCATATAGGGCCGCAAAGAGACATGGAGGTGCGGTTGTCGCAAAAAGGATGACTGATACTGTCAAGCAGGCCAACAGGAAATGCATTGTCATGAGGACTCTCGACCGAAATAATGTCTGGAGGATTGAGACCCCTCAGATATTCCCGATTGAAAAACTGATGGCCGCAAATGTCAGGGCATTCGCGAAGGAGCTTGAGCTTACAGACGATTCAGCAGTGATGGAGCGCTTTGGACATAGGCCTTATCTCTTTGAATATAAACTTTCCAACATTAAGATTACTTATCCTGAAGACCTGCGGATTGCTGAAATGCATTTGAAGAAAAAAAGATGAATGGGGCCCGCCGCATCCATCATAAGCCGGCAGAGCCACAGATTGTCATTTGTCTGTTGGCGCCGATTTGCCAGCGGCATGTTCCGCTTCTGATTTTCTTATTTTCTGCTGGGTTCTGTTGGAATAGATTATCCCTAATGGCAGGATTATGGCGTACGGGATCCACATATAGCATCTGTAGGCAATGGGAAGCGCGAAGAATAGGGTGAGGAAGATAAGAACACCTATCCAGCAGACAACTGATGCTTTGATCAGGAAAGCTCGTTCCCGGGGGCCATTTGTGTTTTTGATACTGCAGTAGGTTCCGAATATTCCGCCTGCGAGACCTATGAGGCTGCCACCGATGCCTACTATCCACCCGATCTGCTGCCCTGTTTCCATCGAGTACCCACTGTTGTCTGTTATTATAAGGTTGCTGAATCAGTGCTCATTTTCGAATGGCCGGCGAAATAAAATGGTTCATCTGAAATCTTCATGTGTAAATATTCACTGAACTATGTCCTTCAGTGAATATTTACCTTCAGAATGAATTTTCTTTTCCGGGGAACTTGCCTGACTTGACTTCTTCCGCATACGCTGAAAAGGCTTTCTTCATCTCATCTCCGAGATTTGCATAGCGTTTGGCGTGCTTTGGAGCAAAGTCGGTGAAGAGTCCGAGGATGTCGTTGACGACCTGGACTTGTCCGTCACAGGCCGGACCGGCGCCGATACCGATCGTGGGGATTTTCAGTGAAGCGGTAATCTTTGCGCTGAGTTCGGCGGGAATGCATTCGAGCACAATGCAGAATGCTCCAGCGTCCTCAACCGCTTTTGCATCGTCCAGCAGACGCTGTTCTTCATCCTTTGTCTTGCCGGCGATGCGGTATCCCCCCTGTGTGAGTATGCTTTGCGGAAGGAGTCCGATATGGCCCATCACGGGGACGCCAGCGGAAACAAGCCTGGCAATAGTCTTTGAAATTATCTTTCCGCCTTCCAGCTTAACCCCGTCGACTCCGGCTTCCTGAATATATCGTGCGGCGTTTGTCATCGCGGTCTTTACACTCGGATGGTAGGTCATGAAAGGCATGTCGCCTACGATGAATGCGAATTTCGCACCTCTCGCTACGGCCGCGCAGTGGTGGAGCGACTGTTCCAGCGTCACGGGGATGGTGCTCTTGTAGCCAAGCAGTGCCATCCCAAGGGAATCACCAACTAGCAGGAGTTCTATCCCGCACTCTTCTGCGAATTTCGCAGTTGGAGCGTCATAGGCGGTGAGCGCAAGGATCTTCTCGCCTTTCTCCTTCTTATGGCGGAAGTATCGGGTCGTTATTTTTTTCTGCATGTCCATTTCTTATGTCCTCATAAATTATCCATAATCCTTATGATCTCGCCTGGCAGGCTGGCCGGAACTGGAGAATGCTTGAAATCTCTAATATTTCTTGTGACGATAAAATCAGCTTGAGATGATATTGCAGCAGCAATTTGCATGGCATCCTCAAAGTCGCTGACATTCAGGTCTAATGCGTAGATTGCGTCCTTGGTGGTTGTTTCAGATACTGATAGAAAGAGGAGGAGATCCCTGACATATTCCTTCAGTTTCCTGTCGCCGACGGAAGACGAGCAAATGTAATATAAATTTGAGAGCGAGTGCCATGCTATAAAACCGTCAGCCTGTCTCATTTCAAGCTTATCAAGGAGAATCGATGCGTCATTTGAGAAAGGCATCCTGTCAAGCGCTACGTCAATCAGTATGTCGGTATCAAGAAAGATTTTCATAAATATTTTTCAGAAAGCTTCCTGAACCTGTGTTCATTCTTCGGTACAACAGCAAATTTACCACGCCATTTGCCGGAAAAAGAAATCCCCTTCCTTCCAGGAAGTTTCTTGAACGTCTCCTCTATTATTTCAGACAATGAAGTCTCATGCAGTTTCGCATAGGCCTTGGCCTTCGGAATAAGATCCTTTTCAATGGTTACTGTCAATTTATTCTTCATGGGGCTGTACTCCTGATATATACGTGTACTATTATATCATATACGTGGATTATTGCAAGATGGACAAGTCTTTCCAGGGATTAGTCACAGAGGGCTCGGAGATGTGGTTTGTCTTTTAGAGGTTATACCGGACATTACCACTGAATTCTGGCTGCTTTTGCAATTCCTCCGTTTAAATACAGGATTGATGATATAAAATAAGAGCGGAACGGTAAAAGTCCTAGTCAATCCAATAATTTAGAGGTTGCTCATGGCCAAATGGCGGCATAAATTTGAAGACAAGCGTAGGAAAACCGAGCAGAAAGAGACTTTTGTCGAGGGAAAGCTCAGCGTTTCCGCAGGAGGTCTCGGCTTTGTCACGACAAAGGATGGCACCCAGGATATTTTCATCCCGCCACGCTTCCTGAACAATGCAATTGACGGAGACATCGTAAAGGTAAGTTTCCTCAGGGAACAGAGACCAAACATGAAAGGGCCTGCGGGAACTGTTGCTGAGATCATAGAGCGTTCAAGGAAAACTGTCGTCGGCGAACTTATCGCCGGAAGAAAAGTCAGACCGCTTTCGAAAAAGCTGCAAGGCGACATTACCCTCAGTGGAAACATCAAGAACGCCAGGAAAGGCGACTGGGTTGAGATTGAACTGAAGCCGCATGATGAAGATAGTTCCCGCGAACACCACGGCACACTCAAGTCGACAATTGGGCCTGCGGGAACTGTAGAATCCGACATAGCTGCTGTAATAAGGGAATATGGACTCTGTCCTCCCTACTCGGCTGAGGACTGGGACAAGGCCGGGCAGATCGTGCCGATCGGGGTTGACCGTGAAGATCTGAAAGACCTGGTTACCATGACAATTGATCCGCCTGACGCGAAGGATTTTGACGATGCGATATCGATAAGGCCGGGAAAAAATAAGAACGAGATGGAACTTGGCGTCCATATTGCGGATGTCGCAGCATGGATATTGCATGGTTCGGAATGGGATGTCAAGGCGAAAAAGAGAAGCTTCACTTCCTATATTCCTGGCAACACGCTGCCGATGCTTCCGAAGGACATCACCCAGACGATGAGCCTCACTCCGGGAAAAACATCATTCTGCCACAGTGTCCTATTCACTGTCGACAAGCATACCGGGAGGATTTTGCATTCGAGAAGGGTGCATAGCCGTGTGAACATTGCGAAGAGGCATACTTTTGACGAGGTACAGGATTTCATAGATGGAAAGCCTTGCAGCTGGGAGCCCTGTATTGCGGAGCACATGAGGATGCTTGTAGATCTTACGAGGAAAATGCGGCATTACCGCAAGGAGACAGAGCACTTCCTTGAACTTGCCACAACCGAGATCAGGGTTCTTTGCGACGATGTGACTAAAAAGATAAAAGGTCTCCGGCGGGAAATTCAGACTGAATCAGACATGCTTGTGGAAGACTGCATGCTTGCGGCCAATGTCGAGGTCGCCAAGGAACTGGTCGCCCGGAACATCCCGGGGATATTCCGTATC
>JANYBI010000537.1 GCA_025360875.1 Lentisphaerota bacterium | reverse complement strand
TCGGTGTTTCTTTCGGCGCCATTTCCGCCTGGGGCCGCGAACAGGACTACAAGATCAACTGGCCCGGTTCGATGATGTTCGCCGATCCGACCCGTTCGGTGCCGTTCATGATGAAGTGAAAATTTGAAGGCGTGATATCGTTAGAACTAACAGTTACCGCTCGGTGACATTACCGGCCAGGCAATGCGTCAGTTTCTATTGCATGCGATGAATTCAGGTAGGACGCCTCGGCGAGGCGTCCCTACCTTTAGAAATAAAAACTGACACATTACCGGCCAGGCGTTTTATACAATTATTTTCTTGACATCTTACGGATGCAGGATATTATTATGAAAAAGGAGACATCATACGTCTTATGTCTGATAATGAAAAAGACAGCCTATGGTCAGCGAACCGGCAGCAGAAGTCGGTCAAGCAGATAGTCGTCTACGAGCTGATCGATGCGATGCTGGACGGCAGGCTGCCTCCCGGCAAGGCGATGCCGCCCGAACATGAGATGTGCAGGCTGCTCAAAGTCTCGCGGGTGGCGTTCCGCGAAGCGGTCAAGCAACTTGAGGCATCCGGCTTCCTCCGCATTGACAGGGGCAACGGTACCATTGTCACCAAACCGACCTTCTCATGCAACGAGCCTATCATAGAATTCCTTGGAAAGTCCGGAGCAATCAGCCTGGAGGAACTGCACCAGGTGAGGATTCTGATCGAGGTGGAGATCGTGAAGCTTGTCGCTGGACATCATGAAGATGACCTCCTGGCCGAACTGCAGAAGAACCTCGATGAGGTGGAGCGCAACTTCAGCAAAAAGAGCTCGCACATTGATCTCGACTATAAATTCCACCAGATAATTATAGACGCCTGTCCGAACAGGATCTATCCGCTGATGCTGAGCCCCTTTAACGCCCAGCTCTACAAGAGCAGGAAGATATCGTTCAAGAGCATGGCGGCGGCCGGGAAGACATTTGAAACCCATAAGGCGATTCTTGATGCGATCATGGCAAGGGATCTCCAGAATGCCGGCTCAATCATGACTAGGCATCTCGAGGAGACGGCTGACGATCTTGGAATTGAAAAAAATAAAATTAAAAAATGAAACTTAATATTTGAGGAGGAAATTATGCTTGCAGCAGTATTGAAAGATTTCAACAAATTAGTCCTGGAAGATGTTCCGATGCCGAAGCCAGAACCGGACGAGGTCGTGATAAGGGTGAAAGCATGCGGAATCTGCGCCACTGACTACAAGGCTATCAAAGGCATACGTAGGAATGTGAAGTTTCCGTTCATTGCCGGACATGAGCCTTCCGGTGTTGTCTCCGAAGTCGGAGCATATGTCAGGAATTTCAAGAAGGGCGATGAGGTGATCATACAGCCGTCGGCATTTTGCGGGGTCTGTCCTCACTGCCGTGTTGGAAACACCCATTACTGCACCAACGCTTTCACTACCGGAGGTGACGGCGTCGATGATGTGAGGCCCGGAGGCTTTGCCGAATATATGAAAACTACCATGACATCAGTCTTCCATAAGCCGAAGAACATATCCTTCGAAGCCGCCGCCCTTACCGAGCCTCTTTCCGGAGCATGGAAAGGAGTGATCCAGTACAGCGAGATGAAGGTCGGTGACGATGTGATCATAATAGGTGTCGGAGGAATAGGACTGCTTTGCATGATGGTCGCAAAGGCTGCCGGCGCAGGAAGGCTGATAGCCATTGATTCCAGCGCCTATGCGAGGAAGAACGCCCTGCAGCTCGGTGCGACACACGCGATAGGAACTGAAAATGCGATCGAGGAAGTCAGGAAGATCATTCCTGGCGGGCCGGATCTCGTGGTCGAGGCGGCAGGACCTATACAGGCGGTGGAGCTTACCAGGGACTTGCGCAGGCGCGGAACGAAATGGAATATTTTCGGAATTACGACACACGAGAAATTCGATTTGGACGGAGGGCTTACGCATTTCCTCGAAGGCCGCATGGATGCCAGTTTCGGTTGCAATCCGATGTCGATGCAGAAAGCGATAATGCTGATGGAACGCGGTGTTGTCGATCCCGGCAAGATCGTCTCCCACACATTCCCGCTGAAGGAAATCCACAAGGCGATGGATGTCATGGGCCAGCCTGAAAGGAACAAGGTGGTGATAATACCTTGAAGCAGGTACGCCTCAAGCAAATTCGAAATCCGAATATCCGCCGTCGCAAAGAATCTATGGCGCGACAGGTCGAAATTCGAAATAAATTAGGAAATAAATGAATTCTCAAAAGTTTCAAACATTGATTTAGAAGTTTTTCTTATTTCGAGCTTGTTTCGGATTTCGAATTTCGTGCTTCGGATTTATAAACGTGCAGAAATACAAGGAGTTGAAGGATGATATTATGAAAGTGATACTTAACACGGCAAAAGGTGAATTGAAACTTGCGGATCTCGCGAAGCCGAGTCCCGGTGCAGGAGAAGTCCTCATTCGCACATCGGTCTGCGGGATCTGCGCTTCCGACTTTGAGATGATTGACGGTTGGGACAGGGGAAAATATCCCCAGATCCTCGGACATGAATGGTCCGGAGTCGTCGAGGAGTGCGGTGCCGGAGTCGACAAATCCCTGCTTGGTGTGCCGTGTGTCGCGGAAAACGTGATGAAGGACGGTGGCGAAGTCGGTTTCGAGCATCCCGGCGGCTACGGACAGTATTTCACGACGGAAGCTGAGAAAATAATTCCCCTTCCAAAAGGGTTCGACATGGAAATAGCTTCTCTCATTGAACCCCTGGCTGTCGCCGTAAGGGGCATACGAAGATTGAATCCTTCGGACAAACCCGCCCTGATAATCGGGGACGGACCTATCGGACTGCTCATGCTGATGCTCCTGAAACGGCATGGAGTGGAGGATGTGACTCTTATCGGAGGAAGGGAGGGCAGGCTGAAGATTGCCATCGAGATCGGGGCATCACGGACACTCAACTACCACGATGCAGGAAACTCGTTGCCTGACTATGTCGCGGGATGCGGACTGAAGAAGTTCTCATCGATCATAGAGGCTGCGAAATCCGCAGACGCGATCCCTCTGGCTTCCAGAATGGCGAAGAAAGAGGCGAAAATACTCCTGATAGGAAATTATGTCGAAGTGCGTTCGGAAGTCATCCTCCAGGAATTCCTGCACAAGGAGTTTGAGCTGATAGGCAGCAATGCCAGCGCAGGCGCCTGGCCGGAAGCGGTGAAGATCGCCGCTGAAGGCGGATTGCCTCTCAGGAAGATAATAAGCGGAGTCTACAGGGCTGAAGATTTCGAAGAGGCGATGAAGACTGCAAGGCATTCAAGAAGTTCCCTGAAAATACTTTTAAAATGGTGAACAATACTTTTATGGAAAATGATAAATTGAAGAACGGTCGTAAAAGGATTCTGATGGATTCATCATGGCGTTTCCATCTCGGAGATATTCCATTCCCGAAGCCTCGGACCCATGAAGAGAATTATTTCTTCGGTTTTTCAAAAACCGGATGTTTCATCGGAGCTGCAAAGCCGGACTATGATGATTCCTCGTGGAGGGTTGTAGATCTGCCTCACGACTGGGCGGTGGAATGCGGGTTCTCTCCAGATGAAAACCCGAACCGCGGATATCTTCCGGCTGGCATAGGCTGGTACCGGAAAAACTTCCAGCTGGAAAAAGATGACGCGTCCAGAAAAATATATCTGGAGTTCGACGGCATATTCCGTGATGCTACAGTCTATCTTAACGGTCACAGGATAGGTTATGAACCAAGCGGATACACCACGGTGCGCTACGACATCACGGACCAGGCAATATGCGGTGGAAACAATGTTTTGGCGGTGCGTGCCGATGCAAACGTGAATGAAGGCTGGTGGTACGAAGGAGCGGGCATCTATAGGCATGTATGGCTGCTGAAGACTTCCGATATCCAGATCAGGCCCTGGGGCGTCTTCGTCTCAAACAAGGTCAAAACCCGTAAAGGCAATGCAATCGGTGCGGCGGCGATTTCCGTAAGTACAAGCTTGTCAAACCATTCCGGTAGCGGTGCATCATGCGAGCTTGTTTCAGAGATAACCGATTCCTCAGGATCTGTCGTGGCCTCCTCCAGGTGCAGCGTGAAAATTTCTATTTCAGAGGATTCCAATGTGGTCCAGAAACTTCGCATAGATATCCCCGAACTCTGGTCAATAGAACGACCTTATCTATATACCCTCCGTTCCAAACTCTTCAGCAATGGGAGCATTGTTGACGATGTAGAAACTCCGTTTGGTGTCCGTACCGCCGTCTTTGATCCTAAAAAAGGTTTTCTGCTGAACGGGGTACCGGTCAAATTACAGGGCACTTCAAATCATCAGGATCATGCCGGAGTGGGTGTGGCGGTTCCTGACAGGCTGCATGATTTCAGGATAAATCGCCTTAAGGAGATGGGTTCGAATGCCTGGCGCTGTGCGCACAATCCTCCGGCGCCGGAGTTTCTCGATGCCTGTGACAGACTTGGGATGATTGTCATGGATGAGACCCGGTGCATGAACAGTACGCCCGAAGGACTACATCAGCTTGAGACCATGCTCCTCCGGGACCGGAACCATCCCTCGGTTGTCATATGGTCCCTGGGAAATGAGGAGCATCCCCATCAGGGAACGGAAAACGGAAAACGGATCATCCGCACCATGAAACGTATGGTGAAAAAATTGGATCCCACAAGGCCGATAACCGTGGCGATGCATTGTGCCTGGGGAGGTCCCGTCACACCTCTCCTGGACGTGCAGGGAATAAATTATTATCCGGATACGTATGATGATTTCCATAAGAAATTCCCTGGACTTCCAGTCGTCGCAACCGAGACTTCCCCTTCCTTCTGCACCCGTGGTATCTACGCCAACGATCCGGAACGCTGCTATTTCAGTTCCTATGATATCAAGAAGGTTCCAAAGGAATGGATCCACTGTCTGACCATGGAGGAAGCCTGGCGCGCCGTTGCAGAACGGGATTTCGTAGCCGGACTTTTCCCTTGGACAGGATTCGATTACCGCGGGGAGCCCGTTCCTTTCGCCTGGCCCTGTGTCTCGACGAACATGGGACTCCTGGACACCTGCGGATTTCGCAAGGACCACTCCTACTACCTCCAGTCGTGGTGGACTGAAAAGCCGGTACTGCACATATTTCCACACTGGAACTGGCCGGATAAGCTAGGACAGG
>JANYBI010000519.1 GCA_025360875.1 Lentisphaerota bacterium | reverse complement strand
CCTGTCCTGGTACGGCAAAGACAAGCCGGTTCTGCTCAAGTGCGAATTTAGCAGTTATCAGGGCCCCGCTGCTTGTACCCGCCTCCACGACTAATACTCCTTTAGAGAGCCCGGAGATGATCCTGTTCCGCATCGGGAACGAACGCCTGTTCGGCGCGAACTCCATTGGGAATTCGCTGATAACGGCTCCTCCGCTTTCAATTATGCTCTTTGCAAGAGGTATGTGGTCCTGAGGGAATATCCTGGCGAGACCTCCGCCAAGAACGGCGATTGTCCTGCCGCCGGCATCGACGACGGTCTTATGTGCCACGGCGTCTGTCCCGTATGCAAGACCGGACACGACCGTCCATCCGGCATATGATGCGGACCGTGAGAGATGTTCCGCCATTGACTTGCCGTAATTTGTGATCCTCCTTGAACCGACGACCCCGAGCATAAACTCGTCTTCACAGGGGATTTTTCCCCTGACATAGAGACAGAGCGGAGCATCATGGATTTCTTTCAGGGGGGATGGATAGCTCTCATCGGCAAGAGTCAATATCTCAACGCCGGCCCTGTCTGCGAGCTTCATTTCGGATTCATAGTCAGTATCTGTTTCCCATCCGGCAACCGCATCCGCCAGCGTATCTCCTATCCCGTTGACAGCCTTGAGCTCCTTCTTGTCCGCTCCAAGGATATTGCTGACCGAACCGAAATGTTCGCAGAGTGATCTTACGCGCGCCGGTCCTATACCGCTTATTATGTTGAGAATTATGTACGCTTGTCTGTCTGTCATTCCGCCCCCATGGTTAATTTTCTTTTTGGCATGCGCTGGCAACCAAGAAGAAAATTACTTTAGTGTTATGTGGTGAGTATTCAAAAACAGATTTGGAAATATCTTGGAATTATTTCATATCCAAGGGGAGCGCCGGCATCTTGCCGGCAATTTCATAAGTTTTATGGACATCTCTGTCAACGCGAATAAAAAATAAAATTTATGGCCAGCTTGTACAAGATATTTTAAGGTCGTTGATAATACGAAAAATCAGTCTGCCTTTTTCTCAAGTTCCTTCTTGATCTTCTCCACGTCGACGTTCTTTACGTAGTCGATGATATTAGTCCAGACTGGGTGGAATCCATAACCTCCATCGGTCATCTCCCTGATTGCGTCATCCTTGGTCCAACCTTGTTCGACAATTCTGAACATGCAGTTGATTACACCGGTCCTGTCGGCGCCGTGCTGGCAGTGCACGAGGAACGGGCCGTTCTCCTTTTTACGGATTATCCTGAGGACTTTCACTACGTCCTCGTCCTCAATGTGCCAGGTTTTCATGCTCAAGCTCTCGTTGAGAAGTCCAGTGCCGTTGATCTCATCCTTGTCGGAATGGAAAGCTCTCAGGTTAATGACTGTCCTAATTCCAAGCTTCTCAATGTTCTTCATCCCTTCCTCAGTAGGCTGGGCACTGCGGTAGAGGTTATCTGTGACCTTGTGAAGGTTTGGAACGCCGTCCAGCTGGATCAACACTGCCCATTTCTCCGGCCTGTCGGCACTGAGGATTGATATTGTCGCTATTGCTAAAAGCAGGACAAGAAACTTTTTCAAAGTCAATTCCTCCCTACTGCTTGTTGAATTGCTTCAGTAATTTATTGTATTCCTCGTGCGAGCCGATCCAGAGCCAGATTATACAGTCATCTTTTTTAGCGCCGACTGCACGCCACCCTATTCCAATTCGGATTGAATAAGCTGACCGGCTCTTGTTTACAGGTTTGAAATCAAGGCCTGGATGTCCGGGATTATCTCTCCATAGCAGGTAATTTTTCCTCGCAAGTTTCTGGATGTGTGTGGGCAGCATGCGGAAGAGGTTGTTGAACTTGGAGGTCGTATGTGACTTCACTAATGATCGAATCCTTCTTTTGTCTTCCCGGCATTATATTCATCCAAAGCCTCCTTGACCATTGAATCAAGCATAGGACTTGATTTGCCAAAAGATTTGTCCCACCGGATTTCATCCTCAATCTCATCAATGATTTCTTTTGCGAGAATATCCTGGATGTCTTCAGGAAGCTTCGACGCTTTTTTAAAGGCTTCTGTTAATAATGCAGTCATATAAATACCTGTTTTCGTAAATTTATACTTGCAGAGAGTTTTTTCAAGCTTTCTGCGAGGATGGGATATTTTCAGATAGGTGAGAAAATTACAGGCGAGACGCCCGTAACACATTATGAAAATACAGATTCGTATCGGCTTGTATATGGTTTTGCTGCAAGGACTTGTTCGTGCAATAAAGTTATATTCCTGACTTTTTCATCGCAGCGATTACAACTTCACGGCCCTTTGCGCTTATCGGGCACATCGGGAGCCTGAACTCTTCCTTGATGAGACCCCTTATCGCCATGGCGGTCTTGATCGGAATAGGATTGGCTTCGACAAACATGTCCCTGAAGAGAGGGAAATACTTCATATGGAGCTTCTGCGCCTTTGAAATGTCGCCGGACGCGAATGCATCGACCATTTCCTTCAGTTCGCCAGGAATAAGGTTTGAAACAACGCTGACTACGCCGGTAGCTCCGACAGCCATCATCGGAATTGTCAGCGAATCGTCTCCGCTGAGTACTGTGATATCGCAGAGATCCAGAATTGCGCTGACTCTTTCAACGCTTCCACCGGCCTCTTTGACAGCGACTATATTCCTGTTCTTCGAAAGACGGACTATCGTTTCAACCGGAATCGGAATCCCGCATCTTCCTGGAACGTTGTAGAGCACTACGGGAAGTCCGCATTTGTCTGCAACAGCGCTGAAATGCCTGTAGAGGCCTTCGGGAGTCGGCTTATTGTAATATGGCGTTACCTGGAGAGTGGCGTCGGCGCCGGCCTTCTTGGCCTCATTTGTCAGGTAGATGGCTTCGTCGGTGGAATTTGCCCCGGTGCCGGCGATGATCGTGCATCTGCTGTTGGCGGTGTCGATGACTCTCTCTATGACCTTGATGTGCTCCTCAAAGGAAAGGGTGGGGGACTCGCCGGTTGTCCCGACAGGTACTATTCCGTCAACGCCCGCCTTGATCTGTATTTCCACAAGCCGTGCAAGTGCTTTCAAGTCAAGTTTTCCGCCTGAGAATGGCGTTACAATAGCTGTATATACGCCTTTGAGTTCCATAAGGATACGACCTTTCAAATTTTAATTATTCCGGAAAAAACCTCGGTTGCAGGTCCTGTGAGGAGTGCAGCCTGAGGGGTACTTAACATATTGTAAGACGCGCAGAATTCAACCTTGAGAAGATCTCCGTCGTTGGTGATGAACTCAAAAGGAGGTTGTTTCCGGAGGCATGTCAGCAATGCTGTCGCCGAAGCCGTAATACCAGTTCCGCACGCTGATGTTTCACCTTCCACCCCTCTTTCATAAGTGCGTATTCTGCAGGAACCATTTGCGGGAATGGTGATGAAATCGACATTTGTCCCGTCCGGCGAGAATTTCCTGTGGAAACGGAATTTGCGCCCTTCTTTCAATACGTCAGTCCTGTCAATGTTCCTGACAGGAATTACCAGATGCGGAACTCCGGTGTTTCC
>JANYBI010000665.1 GCA_025360875.1 Lentisphaerota bacterium | reverse complement strand
CGAGACACGGAAACCCAAAATCGCAAACATGAAGGGCGGCCTAAGCGGTCCGGCAATCAAGCCCATCGCCGTGCGGATGGTATACGATGCGTCGAAGGCGGTCAAAATCCCCGTCATAGGCATGGGCGGAATCTCAAACGCGGCGGACGCGATCGAATTCTTCCTCGCCGGCGCAAGCGCTATCGCCGTAGGAACTGCGATATTCGCAGACCCGATGGCCCCGATGAAAATCATTGATGGAATAGATGCCTATCTCGAGAGGCACGGCTGCAGGAGCATCAAGGATATTGTCGGAAAGATGAAGGCTTGATACTTACAACTAAAAGCTTGCGTCTTACGGGACCGCTGGCGTCCCGCCGGCAAAATTAAATTTAAGATGCCGAGGTCAATGTGAAAAATTCTAAAGCCACAGGCAGGATGCCTGTGCTACATTGTTAATTTCCTTACTTAATCTCATCCGCCTTCTTCACCTTCCAGAAATTTCTTGCGGATGAGAGAAGCCTGTGAAGTTCCTGTATCTTCGGGGATCTGTCTGCGAAATTCTTTGCAAGCGTATAGGAAAGACGCAACAGGAATCCCGGAGATGTGATCACCCTCGGCGGCGGTTCGGTCTTAGTGCTGTCACGAACCGCGCGGATCCTTTCGGCAAGCACCTTGATTATCTGCTCATCCTCAGTTCCCGCATATTTTTTCTCCAGAGACTTTTCGACATTTCCCAAGGTTCCATCGGCGCCGCGTTTCTGTCCGGTGAGGAAGACGACAATCTCAGAATCGGGATTAAGCCTGATCAGCCACGCCAGATTCTGATCCATCTTTATATAATCACTTTTATCATAGCCGAAATGATATGCCAGGAACAGATGCCATATTGAAAGTGTCTGGTTCCTCGCCTGGATATCGGCGGCTGGAGTGGTCTCGGTTTCGTCGGACATTATCTTTTCAAGACCGGCGAATTCCGTATCAGCAAGAGGTGTCCATCCCATGGAATGCAGCACCAGGGCCCTGTCGATATGATATAGGAGCACCTTGTCCTTTGAACTCAGATAATCAGTGTCCTGGAAAGTAGCAGTATTGCAGCTTTCTATTTCATAAAGCGCCAGATCATTACTGCCGGACATGAGATACGCCAATGAAAGGAGGAGGTTGAATTCCGCGGGCGGCTTTGCCGCGATGGCGTCAAGATCGGCAACGAGTTTCGCCCTGCCATCCTTGTCGTCGGAATATTTGTTTCGTGTCAGGAATTCGGCGGTGTTCCTGGCGATTTCGGCGGCATCATTGACCGACTTTGACAGGCGGGCGGCATCCTTGTCATCATTTCCTGCCGGGAACTCAGGAGCCGCTATTACAGCCAGCTTGAAAGCCGTGAATATCGCTTTCAGCATCATGTCGCGTCCGGACTGGTAACCTGAATGGGAGAAGCTGCTCATGGTATCCTTCAGCTTCTGCCTGCATATCGCGAGCTGTTCGACATCGCTCATGGCGAGGAGATCATCACTCATGCCCTTAAGAGCATCTTTGACCGAGGGTTCTTTTGATTTACTTGCGAGCTTGCGGAGTTCTGCGGCAGCCCTGAGAGCCGTCTTGCACTTTTCGGTCGCAGCTTTTGAGGATACCGTAGCCGATTCGGATTCAAGTGAAGCCCGGTGCTCGCCAATTGTCCGCCTAAGCGATTGCGCCCTCTCCGTATCAGCGCCTTCTTTCTTTCCAGAACATGAAATCAGAAGACACAAGGATAGAGAAAATGCCACTTGAAACAAGCTGCTAAGATTTAATATTTTCCTCATATGCAATCACCGTCATATTGAAAAGGCTAACATACGGATATCAGTGAATATAATTCTTTTCCCAGGATAATCCATAATTTAAGGAAGAGTTTATTTCCATGTTGCTTAAGCGCATAATACACTTGTATTTCAGATGCCACTGGTTAATTTGCCAGACCTTAAAAGAGGGATAAAAATGTCCGGCGATCGTGTAATAAAAAGAAATATGGCGATATTCATAGGCGGCGAAGCCTTCTGGGGATTCAACTCTGCCCTCATCGCCTCCTCGACCGTTCTCGCGGTCCTCCTGCGCGAACTTGGCGCCAGCGACAGGATAATAGGCTCGATAGGGGCGATCGAGGCATGTTTCCTGGTACTTCCGCAAATAGCTGGCATGTACTTCTTCACATCAATGAAAAATCGGAAGAGAAACCTAATCGTCTGGCATCTCGTCGCCATGGTCCCTTTCCTTTTCATAAGCGGCGCACTCGTTTTCCTGGAGAATCATTTCTCGGCATCATTTCTCAGATGGGCACTTCTTGGCTCATACGCCTGTTTCCTAGGCGCAATTGGAATGATCGGCTGTGTCTGGATGGACTGGCTCGCACATCTGTTCGAGGAAAAGACAAGAGGATCTCTCATGGGTATGGCTTTTTTCGCATCAGCAATGATGGGCACTGCCGGAGGTCTCGCTGCAGGACTGGTTATCAAGACCGTCGAGGGACACGCGGCATATGGAATTCTATATGTCGCCGCAGGTTTTTTCGCAACGGTCTCGATCCTGACATTCTTTCTGGTTGATGATCCTGCGGACAAGCTTGATCTCCCGCACAGCCACATCACAGTCGGCGACATCATATACAGTTTCCGGGAAAGCTTGAGGAACAGGAACTTCAAATCGTTTCTCATCTGTCGGACTCTCGCATCCATAGGATTCTGCATTACCCCGCTTATCGCTATCTATTTCATATCTCCTGAAGGCGGCTCATTGAAGAATTCAACTATAGTCACATGCGGAGCAGCAATGACACTTGGTTCCGCACTGGCGAATCTGGCACTTGGGCGCTTCGGGGACAAGTACGGGCACAGGATAGGAGTGGCACTCGGAACTGTAATGCAGGTCGTCACCCTATCCCTGCTTCTGGTTAGCAGAGGGGAAATTGCATGTGCGCTCGTGTATTTCTGCACAGGAATATGCGCCAGCAGCGCGTTCATTTCACACTCCAACATGCTTCTTGAAAGCTGTCCTCATGAATACAGGATAGCCCATCTTACCGTAGGGAACCT
This sequence comes from Lentisphaerota bacterium, assembly GCA_025360875.1. Classification (GTDB taxonomy): domain Bacteria; phylum Verrucomicrobiota; class Lentisphaeria; order Victivallales; family GWF2-50-93; genus GWF2-50-93. The sequence continues at coordinate 1,067 of JANYBI010000665.1, read as the reverse complement.
GATAATGTCCATACCGCTGATACTTGCGCCGTTCCTTGCCGGACTCGGTGCGGAGAAGTTTGGCTTGAAGACAGTTTTCGCAATCAGCCTCGTATTCAGCCTTCTGTCGTCGATATGGGGGATTTTCCTGGTCAAGGAACCCAGATATCTACGTGTCGCGGATGTCAAGCACCGCGAATCTTAAGAGCCAAGGATTGAATCATCCTCTTGCGGCAGACAGGATAACAGAGCGTTCGGTGCAGCGTTCGGTGCCACAGCGTTCGGAGCGTTCGGTGCCAGAGCGTTCGGTGCCATGCTGGGTATCTATTTGCATATAAATAAGTTGTTGTTATATTATTGGTATAGCTTATAGGAAAACTTTTATTCGGAGGATTGCAGGATGGGAAGAGTTCCACGATGGAGAATGGGGCGAGGCGTATATCATGTGCTAAATCGCGGCCTGAACAACACATGGATATTCGAGACGGAGGAAAATCGGGATTATTTTATAAAGCTCCTCTCCAGGATAAAAGAAGGATGTAGGATAAACATTTATCACTGGGTGGTAATGAGCAATCATTTTCATCTGGCGGCGGAAGTGATGGAAACTCAGGAACTTTCCTATTATATTGGCAAAGTTTCATCTCTGTATAGTCAATACTGGCACAAGAAACATGCTGGGGGACGCGGCCCGATATGGCAGGGGAGATTCAGAAGCATGATAGTCCAGAAGCAAGACTACCTGATAAGATTGGGCAGGTATATTGAAATGAATCCCGTGGCTTCAGAAATTGAAGGGGTAGTTTCGCCTAAAGATTACAGGTGGTCAAGCGCTTCAACTTATTTGTCAGGAGCAGAAGACCCCTTGGTCGAAACAAAACTCCATCCATACTGGGAATCTTTCGGCCCGGATGAAAACTCAAGACGATATTTTTACAGAAATTACCTGGCAGAGAAGGATAAGGAAGCCTGCAATCTTTTTGGGGGAACGCTCAACAGCATAGGAGATCGGAATTTCGTGTCAAATTTGAAGCTTGTCTCCGACAGGCTCACATGCAGAAAGACTGGAAAATCAAAATGAGCAGGCC
>JANYBI010000474.1 GCA_025360875.1 Lentisphaerota bacterium | reverse complement strand
GAGAAAGGATAAGCGCTGAAAGCATCTAAGCGCCAAGCCTGCCCGAAGATTAGATATCCCTTATACGTAAGTATACTAAAGGCTGGTCGAAGACTACGACCTTGATAGGTTGGAAATGTAAGTGCTGCAAGGCATTCAGTTAACCAATACTAATCAGCCGTGAGGCTTAATCACCTTTTTTTCATCTGTCGATGTAAATGTATCGATGGACAGCTGGGAAAAAGAATAAAATACGCTTGACAGATATTGTAAACCTATTCTTCTTATTTTTATATTTATCGGATACATCCGGATTCCGGGACTTGCATCCCCGATGACGGCTGAATCCAGAAGTTTTCCCGGTGCCCATAGCGAGAAGGTTACACCCGTTCCCATTCCGAACACGGACGTTAAGGGTCTCAGCGGCGATGGTACTACACAATAGAGTGTGGGAGAGTAGCACGGTGCCGGGATTTTTTTTTGCCTGGATAATTTTTCAGACGAAAAATTATAATGAAATTGCTTTAAATGGGATTTGGGATATCTTAACCTCAAATAAGACTGGAGGTTTTGTGAACATTTACCAGGGCACATCCTACAATGGAAAGGCTTCAAGCAGTTTCGTTGAAGAGGAAAGCATCTTCATCGAGTGCGATTTCACTTCTGCAAATATACATGGTGCCGTCATCACAGACGCCATCTTCATATCCTGTAATTTCTCAAAGGCCAATCTGGGCCTCTGTACCGCCTTCAGGACTAAATTCATCAGCTGCGAGTTTGATGAGACTTTGTTCAAAGGGTCCAACCTGGAGAGCAGCGTATTCATAAACTGCACGATTAAAAACTGCGATTTCACTTCGGAAACTTCCGGAGGCAAAGGGATTTTCAGCGATATCACCCTCGAAGAATGTACTGTCGACGGATCTTTCCCGAAAGAATAATTTATTGGAGCGCCGGCGTCTCGCCGGCATTAATAGCCACCAAGATGGTGGCGTTCCTATCTACATCGGGAATATTTCCTTGTGCTCGATCTTCTCGCCACAGAACAGGCAGGTCTTGCTCTTTATTGAGACAATCCTAGCGCATTTCTGGCATTTCAAAGTGCTTGCTGTATAGGCTTTTGCCTTTTCAAACTCAACTTCAGTGATTTTCTTTTTGAGCTCATCGTCCGTTGTCCCGTTCTTCTCCCGGAGCAGCTCCCACATCGCCTGGGCTATTATTGACAAATGGTGGACCTCATCGCGCAGACGCTGGGTTTCGACGGAGGTTTGCTGGGCAAGTCCCTGTGCGTCTTTCACCTGATCTTTCCTCAGGGTGTCCGCAGGATAGATATGAAAATTCAACATTTCAGCCTCCTTTGCACGATACTACGTGCATATCCCAAATCATGAACTAATTTGACACTCTTTTATCAAACTTCAAATAGATGGCAATCATTTGTCATCATATGCCGCTCTATCCTTCGACAATTGCAACAAGCTTCTGTATCACGTCGTAAAGACCGTCAAGCCCTGTCGGTTTGACGAAATAGGCTTTGGCATTCAGGGCCTTCACCTTGCTCTTGTCGGTCTCGCTCTGTGAGATACTGAGGACTGCTACAGGTATATCCTTCAGTTTCTGGTCCTTGTTCAGCTCGGCGAGAACTTCAAATCCGTTCATCCGGGGCATGTTGAGATCTAGCAAGATAATATCCGGATGTGGCCTGTTGTTGAATTCATCTTCCATACGGAGATATTTCATGGCCTCAATCCCGTCCTGCGCGACATTGACGTTGAACTCCCTGTTGCTTTCCTTGAACGCTTCAAGTGTAAGTTCAATGTCGTCGGGATTGTCTTCAACCATGAATACCTGGATGACCTTGCTTTTCCTGTTTTCAATTATCATTGTCTGTCCCTTTCATATAGTATTATTGGGAATTGCCGTTTACCGGTATTGTGAAATAGAAAATGGCGCCTTTGCCCGGCGCAGATTCGATGTGTATGGTTCCGCCATGTCTTTCAATGATCCTTTTGCACATTGCAAGCCCTACGCCGTATCCTGGAAACTCGGACTCCTTGTGGAGTCTTTGGAATATGGTAAATATCCGTTCAAAATATACCGAGTCAATCCCGATTCCGTTGTCTTTGACATAAAACTCGTAAAATTCCCCCTTTTTGGAGAATCCTATGTGGATTATTGGGGTATTCTTGTCTTTGGATGAAAACTTTATCGAATTTGCTATTAAATTTTGGAACACCCTGAGAAGCTGTAGGAAATCCGCATATACCATTGGCAGGGGGTCATGGGTGATCTTCGCACCGGTCTCATTTATGGCGACTTCGAGGTTTCCAAGCGCATGATCCAGGATTTCATTGCAATCGACGCTCTTGAAAGGTTCGGCATGGGTGCTGATACGTGAATATTCAAGCACGCTTGTTATCATCTCCTGCATGTTCTTGGCTGCTGCGTTCAGACGTTCAATGTAATGGTCGGCTTTCGCATCCAGCGAGCCGTGGTATTTCTTTGAAAGCAGCTGTATGAATCCGGAAATTGAGCGCAGCGGTTCCCGCAGGTCGTGCGAGACCGCATATGAGAATTTCTCAAGATCCTTGTTGGACCTCTCGAGCTCTATCTTCTGGATCTGCAGCTGTGTTATCAGATCCTTGTGCTCAATCGCGTCGTGAAGCGCCCTCATGAGCATCTTTGAGTTCAGCTTGTGCTTGTAGAGAAGTCCCCTTGTGTCTATTCCACACGAGGCCAGATCAAACTCGTTCTCGTCGAAAAAGGTGAGAGCGACAAAAGGGAGCGATGGAAATTTATCCCTTATGTCCAGAAGTGTTCCTGAATCGCTTTTCGAAGGAGTTGAGAGGTCGACGAGGATTACATCGATCTTCTCCCTACCCAGTATTTCATTTGCCGATGAAACTGAGCTGCAGGACAACAGCTCGCAATTGATTTCCCAGTTTTCGTAGAGGAAACCGCTTATGGTCTGTACGTCGCCGAGATCATTTTCTATGAGGAGAATGCGCATAAGATGACAATATACCTCCACCTAATTTTAAGAAATTTTGAGCTGATATGCAAGAGCAAACGCAAATTTATACTGAAAATAACTGCAAACCTATCCTTTCCTGTTGCATTGAAAAGGCATTTGTCATATAATTGAACAGTATTTGTTTGAATTATCTCGTCGCGCCGGCGCAAAAGAGAGAAATATTTATGACTGTGATGTGTCGAAAAAATCGCATCTGCCGCAGTGGGTTCACGCTCATCGAGATGCTCGTTGTCATAGCTATCATCGGCATTATGATGTTTATTGGCCTTCCCTCCTTTGAAAAACTGCTTACCGGATCCGGAGTCGAGCTTACCGCAAGGAACATGACCAGTAAGCTCGGGATGACCAGGAATTATGCCATATCAAACAGGAAGTACGTCGCGCTGCTTATGCCGACTTCCGGACTTCCGGATCAGTATTGCTATGGCGCGACTAGGATGTGCATCGTGAAAAGCGCTGGAACATATGACAGCGGGTCCCTAGTGACAAAATACACGTTCCAGCAGTGGGTCCAGGGCGAGTCCTGGGATTTCCTGAATGTCGGTTCCTCCATAGTTCATCTTGACAACACTCCTGGATTTTCAGCGACCTATGCTGCGCACGAGGAGGTTGACGGCGTCAAATGCACCGATATTGGTCCATCTTGTGCTTCGGTGGACAACATGAAGGCTATAATTTTCAAGCCTGCCGGTAAAATAGCTTGCGACACATCGGCATATGACAACAGGTTCGTTACTTTGGGTGAAGCAGTATTTTCATCCGGAATTCTTGTCAGGAAAAATACCAGCAATGAAGTTAATATCAAAATTGAAAAATATACCGGACGCATATCGTATGGCATTGATTGATCATCAGGAAATTAAGAAGGCTAGCCTCGTGAAAAGGTTCTTCAACCTTATAGAGGTGACGCTTTCGATTGCCATAATTGGAATAGGAATGGTGGGCGTGATGTCCCTTTTCCCCGTAGGACTTGATGCTACAAGACAGTCTATCGCCGATAACTATGCCGCCGACGCCGCAGACCTTTTCCTTTCGTACCTGATGAGGAACTGCAATGACACGACAGTTATAGGAAGTGGTAAGGATTTCTATGACTATTACATATACTTTGACAACAACACCCCTACGAATCTTGCCGATGACACCATTGGAGGTTATGAATTATGGGAAGAGGCAACTTTCTGGACAAAGCCCTGGAACCTGACTGATGCAGATGCAAAGATTGCCGAGAATACCTTGACATTGATGATGCCAGACCCGGCGGACATATATTTTTCAGCAACCAACCTTACCAGGGCCGCAGGATATCCCGGTCTTTTCAAGATCAAACAGGGGAGTACGCTTGTCACGGATTTTGAGGCAATTGCAAGAGTTTGGAAGTCCCCCATAACCGGGGTCTATATCTACGAGCAGAATCTGGATATCACTTATCCTTATGCCGTGAGGCTAAACCTGGAACTCAGCTGGCCTGCGCAGAAACCATATAGCAAGAGAACCAAAAGGTCATTTTGCATTGAGATTTTCAGACAGAAATTTTAAAATGTAGCACAGGCATCCTGCCTGTGTTTCATGAGAGGATGCAATGGAGAGGACATCTAAATTTACTCTTATCGAACTGATCGCCGCCATGGGCGTATTTTCCCTGATCATGGTGATGATGCTTACCTTTTTCATGTCTGCCCAGCTGATCTGGAGAAAGTCATCGCAGGAAAGCCAGATCTTTGAAAATGCGCGCATTGCCCTGGACTTGATGTCTCGCGATATCCAATGCATGTACTATGAAACAAATAAGACGCCTTTCTGGTTCAAGCCGGACACGTCTGCAGTTGCTGCCTATCAGGTTGCCGCTGATATACAGTACAAAAATCCGTCACTCTGCTTTATCGCCGATACTCTTGTGCCTCCAAATCCATATTGCGAATCCAGATTATGTGAAGTCAAGTACCAGCTGTATGGAATCACTTATAATTTAAAAAATACAAACGACGGATGGATGCTCAGGAGTGCTACCGGAGACAGGAAGGATGATGGCTCCAATAACCTCTACAATGTTACTACCAATCCCACAGGAAAGTTGAAATTCTACAATTATTATCCGGTAAGGGTCAGAGGAGGATCGCCTGCGATACAGGTTTACACCCTCGACAATGCTTCCAGCGATGACTGGCAGAAAGTAGTTCCGGGCGTTACGGCACTGACTTTTGAGTGCAATAGGCGTGATGGAACAGCAATTACGGGTTATACACCTGCTTCCACTACTACTTCTTATACCCCTACGGCCGCTCAGACACCGTTCCCGTTTTCTATAAGAGTCAATATTACGCTCCTTGACACGGATTCCTGGAATAAATGGAGGGTAATGGCTCTTTCAGGGTCCGCAACTTCCGAGCCTGCCGCCGCTGTGACTTTCCGTCAGCAAAGGGAGAGAAAGTTCTCAAAAATCATACTGCTGGGCGAACGGGGGCAGGGGTTATGAATAAACATGAACCAATTGCAAATGGAGCTGATTTCAAAAATACGGGAAACGGTAGTTGCGGAAATAAACCCGTTGGAGTTCACAACTTTAGTGTGCCTTTGCATTCAACAGCTTACACACGCTAAAGCAGCGCACTCCAACTTTGAAATCAGCTCAAAACAGGCAATTTTAAAATTGCCTCAATGGAGATGATATGAGACCCAAAAGCAATAATGAGGATGGGATTGCCCTCTTGTTCACTCTCGGTATACTTGCACTTCTCCTTGTAATGGCCATGGCGTTCGCCTCCAGTGCCAGGATGGGCAGGAAAGCCGCGTCAAACAATGCAGAGTTGACATGTGCCAGATTCCTTGCCGAATCTACTCTCCAGAGAGCCATGGGAGCCATGAGATTCTACCGTGAGACCGGAGGAAGCCAGTATGACAACATTATTAGCCATGATGTGTCCGGAGGAGTCAACCAGAAAACTTATGACGGTCTGTATAATCTTGGCACTGTGATAGATGGCGCGATTATCTACGAGTGGCCTGTCCCTTATGATCCAGAAGCTGCCGACGCAATTCACTGGCAGTACGTCGACAATGGCAGGTCAGGAGCAGACAAAAGGCTTATTGGCAGAATTGCCTACAAGGTCTTCGGAAGCGGAGGCAAGCTTGATCCTTCAGCATGTGTAAGGCATACCGCAGCCATTAACGGCGTTCCCGCCGGAACGGCCGTGGTAGAAAGCCCGGCCACGGAAGTAAGAAACGGCAATTACGTGTGTGAGATCAACATCCAGAACCTGACCAGGACTGATTATACAAATTTGCCACCCGGAAATCCATCCCTCGGCCCGAACAACGATGTGCTGAAATTAAGCTCCAATTTGGCAGGAGGTCAACTTGAAGACAGCGAGAGATGGTCGGACTGGGGATCATTGTTTTCTTTAATAGGCATTCCCGCGGTAACAGCAGCAGATAAAGCGAAGAGGGAAAAGTGGCGTAGCTGGTTCGACATAGAACGGCCTGCGGATACTGAATCTTTCTGGATTGATTCGGACGGAGACGGGATTGAAACCCCTTCAGAACTATATCACAGGTTCAACTTGGGCAGGGAAGAGACCAATCCGAATTATCCCGCAACTGAGCCGGACAACCCAGGCTGGAGCCAGATTACTGTTGCAGATATCCTTACAGATCCGGTCGAATATTCAGAAAATGGAGGCAAGTTTTACGGCAAAGGGATAAAATGGCTGAAAAACTATGCAAATCTGCCAATTAATACAACAGCTCCTGCTGGTAGCACTTCTTTCACTTCCGCGCAAACAAGGGCAAGGCAAATTGCCGCCAATCTCATCGACTATTGCGACAATAACAGGGCAGCGACTACGGACAATCAAGATGCTCCGACCTACACCGGAAATGACCAAAGCCCATATATAAACGAAATACGTTTTCAATTGGACTCAAACCTTGACGATCCTCTTGATGACGGACATTATTCTTGTAATGTTCAGATGGTGGTAGACCTCGAGGTCGTCAATATATACAACACCACCGACAACAAGGCCTTCGATCTAGACGCAGTAGTATCTGTGTCCGGGTCATATCAATGGGCACCAAAAAATGCACCATTAGGCAGGCCATTCGATGAAACTATAACCATTCATATAAACCCAGTTCAAAATCGCAGCTATGTCACCGGAACTTCGGCGGTGATAGACTTATCGGAAGCTACGTGGTTAGGTCCCCAGGGAGGGGTAATGAATATAAGAGATTTTCAGTTTACAAAGATCAATGTAAAGCTTGTTGATCATTCTGAAAAAGATGTTAATCTCAGACCGTTATTCTATGATTACTCATATGTCGAGACTTCATCTTTTACTGAAACCGGAAGTTTCAAGGTTAAAGTAGATAAAAACGACAAACAACGTTATTATTATTTTGATTATGAGGTCAATGATCCCCGTCAGAACCTTAATGAAGGGGACTGGAAATTAACAACTAGTAAGAACGTTGCTATAGGAACTACTGGGGCTGGAGGAGTAGGAGCCAAAAATTCTATCTGCAACCCAAATCCAGGCGGCAACAAGGACGTGGAAACTGGGGCAGTCCAACCTTGGGATGTTTCCACGGCATATATCCGCAATTCCGGCATGAAATCCCCGTGGGAGATAGGTTTCATCCATCGCGGATCGGAATGGGAGACTTTGAGAATTTATCTATTTAACAGGGATGACAACAATAACGGAACGAACAATGAATCTGGTGAATGGGGAGCTTCGCCGAACATGGGAATCAGTGATTGGGCAAAAGGTGATGCAAACATACTCGACCAGGTCAAGATGTCAGGAGCGACGGAATGTTTTGGAAAGATTAACTTGAATTCTTCAAACGACAATGTCCTTATGGCGCTTATTGGAGGAATAAGGATAGGTGTATCTCCCCTGCCGTCATCGGCAACAGCTCTGCCTTATCCGCGCCTTCCCAACGCCTCGCGTACCAAAACCGATGGGACCGATGATAGCGACCCCGGCGCACTTTCATACGGATCTGAGCTTATTTACGCAGGTGTGGACGATGTAAACTATATAGCTATTGCAGCCACAAATTCGATCAAGTGTCCGGGCGCAAGTGCTGCCGCCGGAGCTCTCTTCCTGCCATATAAGTCGAGAGCGCAGGTGGCGACAACCATCACCCAGGCATTATCAAGCGGAGCTCGTTTCACCCAGACTACCGATGCCCTCAAAGAGGAGGTAATTGGCAAATTCATCAATCTTACAAAAGCGACACCGGATACGGTTACGATAATCGTGCTTGCACAGACATTCAGGGATATTGGAGGTGTTACCATCAGCAAGGATCTGGACGGGGACGGTGTAATTTCAGATGGACCTGTAACTGTCACGGAAAGCGGATATGATATCGACGGAAAAGATTCAAACAACGACGGCGACTATACAAATGATACGTTTACCGCCAATGAGAAGATTGATACCCAGTACGGAAGATATGACCAGTATGCTGAAGAAATCCTTTCTGAACAGAAAATATTGGCAACCGTGATATATGATCAGACCACCCAGAAATGGAGGATTCTCAAATATGAATACATTGAATAAATTCATAAAGTTGCAGGGTCTGATTATCGTTTGCCTTTTTATCTGTTCAATCAAGTCATTCGGCCAGAACCAGAAGACTGAAAAGTTTGATCCTGGAGCATTCAGATCATCCGTGAACCAGGCCGTGGAATTTGTATCTGGATCTTTTAAAGACTCGAAAGTCGCAGGTATTGAAATGCTTGCCTATTCGAAGGCATTCAAATCTATTTCGGACAATCCGGAAGTTGAAAAGGTGATGGGCATTGACAATGAATGGTATTTGAATATATCCAAGATGCTTCTTGAAATGAGCAAGTATAAGGTGGACATGGAAATTTCCCAAGAAAGAAATCTGGCTGAAAGGTTTGAAACTGACCGGAAAAACTATGTTGAGCTTGTCAAAAAATTCAAATATCTCGTCGAACATCCCGTCAAAGTGCAGAAAAAATGAAATATGCCGTAGTATCTGATATCCATGCGAACTTGCACGCCTGGAATGCCGTAAAGGCCGATATCGATGAGCAGGGTATTGAAGTCATCATCTGCCTTGGCGACATCATTGGATATGGTCCCCGCCCGGCTGAGACGCTTGAATCCGTCTGTGCCGTCTCCAACTGTATCATCCTCGGAAACCATGAGGCGGTGATAGATGGCAGCTTCGACCGCTCGCAGTTCAATGACGAAGCCTGGAAGATGATCGACTGGACTGGCCGCCAGCTTGCGCCTGATACGGGTAAATATTTGGAACAGCTTCCTCTTATCGTAGAAATGAATGATGAGGGGATATGCAAGACTTTGTTCGTGCACGGGACATCCTGCCAGCCTGAATCCTTCAACTACATACTCGAAAATGAGGACGCGGCAAAGGCCTGGGGCGCATGTGATGCGACTCTGATATTCGCAGGACATACCCATGAAGCTGCATTGTTTGTACAGGAAGGTGAACATGTCATCAAGCACTGGGTTGCCGACTTTTCAGTAGAGACAGGTAAAAGATACATAGTGAATGTCGGCAGCGTAGGAATGCCGAGGGAGGCTGATTTCCGGGCAAGCTACTGCATATTCAACACAGATTCCGGTGGAGTGCTGTTCCGGAGAGTTTCTTATGATTTTGATGCCTTCCGGAAGGATGTCCTGGACATAATAGGGGAGTCCGAACAGTCAAGGCATGTTCTCAGCTACTTCAAACAGTCGGAGACCCGTCCAATCCAGGAGCAGCTCGATTTCATTCCCGCCACCGAAAGCCAGCTCATGGCCAGGCCTGTGACCCATGGGGCAAGAATATCCATCAAATCGAACGGCATGTCGTTTCCAAAGCAGCTGCGGATGAAGAAAACTTCAGTTAATAATGTTCCAATTGTGGAAAAGAAGCCGAAAGAGGAAAGCTCAGGGATAAACAAGAAGCTATGGTTCATTGTATGCGGATTCCTGCTCATGATCGCACTCGTCGCGATGCTGATTGCGATCTTCGCGCCGGCACGGGAAAAGTCTGCTCAGGCGGAATCCAAGGTAAAATCGGATGTAGTTCTTAAAGTGGCCGAATCCAGTAAAGATTCCACTGCGAACATCGCAAATAAGAAAGATAAGCCGGTCAAGGATGACAAGACCTCTCCTCCAACCCAGAATGCCCCAAGCGCATTCCTCGAAGCAAATTTCGGAGATGGGACGAAATACAAAGCCGTTTCCGGACAGGATGCCTCTTCCCTTCCGGAAGGATGGAATGAAACATCGTCCTGGGGCAATCCGGTATGCAGCTATTCTTTCCAGTCCGAGGATCAGCCAGGTTATCTGAAATGCGTGGGATCGGAAAACGGCAGGATACAGCTGTATCATTCTTTCGCCGATCTCTCTTCGAGCAAGTCATTCAAGATAACTGTCAGGGCCAGGGCAAAGGCAAAGACCGAACTCAGCGTCGCCTTTGTTGCGATTGGCAAGGACGGGAAGACCTATGATGTCGCGCCCCTGCAGATTGACAGCGAATGGAAGGACTGTTCGACGATGCTCAGCTGCGGGCCGACTCCTGCAGGAATCCCGACAGGTTTCATGATGTCTGCCGGCAGCCCCGGTTCAATTGATATTGCTTCGGTAAAGATAGAGGAGTTCAGTTTCCCAAAGAAATAGAAGCAATAATTGTAAATATTCACTGAAGGTACGTATTCAGTAAACTATGTCGTTTACTTAATCCGTACTAAAATAAAATACAAAATCACTCTTTTTATAATTTATTCTACAAGAAAATGTAAAAATTGGTCGGGAACACCATGTGTTTTTACGTTGAAAACCGCTTTATCATGAAAAACTGTTAATCTTGCATTTTATTAGATGTAAATATTCACTGAAGTATGTCCTTCAGTGAATATTTACTACGAGTTGAATATGAATGAACCTTTCAGGCCGCGTACCCGCGTATGGTTCCCCAGTTCCTGGGCAAGCTCAATCAGTTCGGTATCCGAATATGTAGGTTCACCTTCAAGACCGTCTTCTATGACTTCGGCCGCATGGAACTGCTGGAGTGTCCAGGCTGATACTCCCAGACTGTTCAGCTCGTTGCGCATTTCCAGGAGGTTTTCAGGACTGTGGAACTTCCTGTGGACTGTTGTCCTTACATCAACCAATATATTGTTGTCGATGGCGTAGGATATTGTTTTCCTGACGCGTTCTGCAATATCGGTGATATTGGTCCTGACCAGTTCCATGTAGCCTGAGGCAGGAGCCTTGTAGTCGAGACCAAGAGCATCCAGACATCCGTTTTTGTGAATACTAAATATTACATCAGGATTGCTGCCATTGGTGTCAAGCTTGATAAGATATCCCATATCCTTTATCTTACGGGTGAAATCTATCAAGGCGTCCCTTAGGGACGGCTCACCACCACTGATAACCACACCTTCGAGTTTTCCACTGCGCCGTTTCAGGAAATCAAAGATGAAATTCTCTGAAAGCTCAGGCTGACTTTCGGGATCTATCACGAGATGTGGATTATGGCAGTAAGGACACCTGAAATTGCAGCCTCCGGCATAGAGTATGCATGAGATTTTCCCGGGAAAATCTATAAGGGTGAATTTTGTCAGACCACGGATATCCATAATTGCTTCTCCTCCTAAGGGAACCTCTAAAAATTCACATTTGGCGCGTTGCGGAAGATTTTTGATAGCGCAAAAAGAATTTCTGAACGGAGACGTATCCAAGGCGATACGCCGAGAAAAGAACATTCTTCTTTGAGCCAAAAAGATCCGCAACCCAAAGGGCAACAAGTTCTTATGTATTCTGGCTTCGTCCGGAGCTCAGTCACAGCCCGCTTCAGGGCTGCTCCTGAATTCCGCTCCTTGCCATAAGTCCATAATTTATTGTTGCGCGCCATATGTCAATTTTTAGAGTTTCCCTAAAGTTTGAAGTTCGGTTGCGGCCTGCCGCATTAGGATATAGAGTATCGCTTTACCGCCACTCCACTGGATCCGAAAAATACGAAAAGGTAGATAATGAAAAAAGAAAAGAACATCCTCTGCATAGGCGCCGGATATGTCGGCGGACCCACCATGGCTGTCATCGCCACCAAATGCCCGGAATACAAGGTCACCGTGGCGGACATAGATGAGAAGAGGATAAATGCCTGGAACTCCGACACCCTTCCAATATATGAGCCTGGACTTTCCGAACTCGTCAGCAAGGTCCGTGGCAGGAACCTGTTTTTCACGACAGACATTGCTAAAGGGATAAAGGACGCGGGAATCATCTTTGTGAGTGTCAATACTCCGACCAAGACTTTCGGGGAGGGTGCCGGCAAGGCCGCCGATCTGCAGTTCTGGGAAAAGACTGCCAGGGCGATAGTCGAACATGCGGAAGACAATAAGATTGTTATTGAGAAAAGCACTCTTCCCCTTCGTGCCGCCGAGGCAATGCACAGGATCCTCCATTCCAATACGAAAGGACTTGACTTCGACGTCATTTCAAATCCTGAGTTCATGGCCGAAGGCACGGCGATCGACGACATGCAGAATCCGGACAGGGTTCTCATCGGAGGAATGGAGACAGCCAATGGCAGGAAAGCAGTTCAAAGGATTGTGGATATCTATGCCCACTGGGTACCGGGAGAGAGAATCCTCACCACCAACGTCTGGAGCAGTGAACTCTCCAAGCTCGTAGCCAATGCCATGCTCGCCCAGAGGATTTCATCGATCAACAGCATTTCCGCGCTCTGCGAGAAGACTGATGCGAACGTGAACGAGGTTGCCAAAGCGGTCGGCATGGACAGCAGGATAGGGCCTAAGTTCCTCCGCGCAAGTGTCGGGTTCGGCG
>JANYBI010000467.1 GCA_025360875.1 Lentisphaerota bacterium | reverse complement strand
CATGAATTTCCCATGTTCACTGGCGTTTGTCTGATAGTTTCTTCTTTTACCATTTGTTTGGATTTTGAAGATTGAAAATTGTTTGTATTTTGGAAATTGGAACTTGGAATTTGTCATGGACTGTAAATGCGGTGCGTTGCTTTGATCAGCTGTCAAAAATAGAACCTCCGGTTCTGCCGACGACACATGACACTAGATTTTCAGCTTGGGCGTTTTTATTTTGTGATTTAATCATTAGATTATAGCCCAATTGATGAATTAACATGGAGTCGGACAGTAACTATGGCAATGAACTGTTTCAAAGAATTGAAGGACAGGGGGTTCGTCTACCAGACCACCGACGATGAAAATATCCCGGCAATACTCAATAAGGGCGGAAATATATTCTACATAGGATTTGATCCGACCGCGGACAGCCTCCATGTCGGACACCTCATGCCTGTCATGGCGATCAGGCATATGCAGTCTGCCGGGAACATTCCAATAGTGCTTGTCGGCGGGGCGACTGCGCTTGTCGGCGATCCTTCGGGCAAGCAGGAATCGCGTCCTATAATGTCCAAGGAAAAGGTCGCGGAAAACGCGGCGGCGATAAAAAAACAGCTGGCTAGTTTCATCGACACCAGCAATGCAATATTCGTAAACAACGCCGACTGGTTCGGCAGCATGCTCTACATTGACTTCCTCAGGGATGTCGGGCACCGTTTCAGCGTGAACAAGATGCTTACCGCCGAATCTGTCAAGCTCCGCCTCGAGACCGGTCTTTCCTTCCTGGAATTCAACTACATGCTCCTCCAGGCATACGACTTCTACGTCCTCAACAAGGATCACAAATGCACGTTCCAGCTAGGAGGACAGGACCAGTGGGGCAACATCGTGGCGGGCGTCGATCTGGTGAGAAGGATGTCTTCAAATGAAGTCTACGGCGTGACTATGCCGCTGCTTGCGAACGACAAGGGGGAGAAGTTCGGGAAGACGGTCGCGGGTGCGCTCTGGCTCGACGAGAAGAGGACTTCCGTGTTCGACTACTACCAGTTCTGGCGCAACTCCGCCGACGGCGAAGTCGAGAAGCTGCTAAAATATTTCACATTGCTTCCTGTCGACGAGATCAATCGACTGGCCTCGCTCCAGGCTCCTGCGATCAACAGGGCGAAGGAGATCCTTGCCTTTGAAGCGACAAAGCTGGCACATGGGCAGGAAGCCGCCACGAAGGCATATCTTGCCGCATGCTCGAAGTTCGGCTATTCCGATCCCAAAGGTGAAATAGAGACTTCAAGTTCCATCAGGAGCATTTCAGCCGACACCGGCTCGATCGCCGATCTTCCCACATATAAGGTGCCATCTGCGAACTTCGCAGGCAACGGGATGTGGATAGTGAAGCTCATGACCGAATCCGGACTCTGCACATCTAGCAGCGAGGCGAGAAGGCTCATCAAGGGCGGTGGCGCATACGTCAACGAGACCCGCATAAACGACGAGAACGCGACCGTGAAACAGGAAAATTTCAGCGGTGGCGCCCTTATCCTCAAGGCCGGGAAAAAGAATGTGAGAAGGATTGTCCTTGAGGAATAAAGGGAATCTCTAAAACAAAATAGATTAAACCAATCCTGAAAATCCTGTAATCCTGTCTAAATATTCTTATGGAAATACTTTCAAGCGTCATGTCCTACAGCCGCTGTGCGGATTTCGCAAAACGGATCGTATCCGAGTTTGTCTCGTTCCCCTGCCCTGCGTGTGCGAAGAACATGCCTGAGGGGGGGGAAGCGGAACTGGATCAGAAAGGTACGGATGAAAAGAAATCGAATGCTTGATTTATCGAACCATTAAGAGTATACTTTTAAAAATACTTTAAGCTAAGGGAATTGCAATGAACAGACATCTTACCGCGATAATTGAGAAGGAAGGTTCCGGGTATGTCTCCTTCTGCCCTGAGCTTGACATAGCAAGTCAAGGGGGCACCATCCAAGAGGCCAAAGAAAATTTGAAGGAAGCTTTGAGTCTGTTTTTCGAATGCGCCTCGAAGTCGGAAATCAAGCAGAGGCTTCATGATGAAATATTCATTACCAATGTAGAGGTGGCAGTTGGGTAGGGTTGGGACTTTCTCCGGAACGGACTTATGCCGTATCCTTTCACGAAATGGTTTTCTTCAGGTCAGACAAAGGGGAAGCCATATTGTAATGCAAAAGAAATTGCCGAATGGGACAATCACTGTTCCTGTTCCAAATCATAAGGAAATCCGAGTAGGAACACTCCTTTCAATCATCCGGCAGTCTGGAATTGCTCGTCAAGAATTTGAAAACTGAGATTTTTTCTAACAAGGACGCCTCTCCTGACATGTTCCAATTTGACTCGACAATTCCGTCATCCATCCATTAATTGCATGCTTGAAACGCAGACTTAAAAACTTATGGAAATACTTTCAAACGACATGTCCTACAACCGTTGTGCGGATTTCGCAAAACGTATCGTATCCGAGTTCGTCTCGTTCCCCTGTCCTGCATGCGTGAAGAACATGCCGGAAGGATATTCAGGACTTTGCGGCGAGTGCTTCGGAAAGTTGCCTGTCGTCATGCCTCCGGCATGTCCGGGCTGCGGCGCCGAGAACGACGGCATATTCGAAGTCTGCGGAAAATGCCTGAAGGAGGAGAAGAGGAACTGGAAGAAAGCCATCGCCATCATGCGGATGGAGGATTACGGGCGGGAACTTCTGCACAGGTTCAAGTACATGAACGACATTTCGCTGGCGAGGCCGTTCGGGATGATAGCCGCATCGCTTCTGGAAGAATCGGGGCTCAGGCCGGACTTCATAGTTCCGGTTCCGCTCCATTGGACAAGGACTTTTACGCGGGGATATAACCAGTCGCAGCTGGTATCCCGGATCATCTCCGCGGAAACGGGGATACCGATGAAAAGGATATTGAGAAGGGTGAAGCGGACGCCGAAGCAGGCGAACTTGAGCGGAACTGAGCGCAGAAAGAATCTAAAAGGAGCTTTTTCTGCAACCGATGGTGAGATTTGCAGAAACAGCGTTATATTATTGGTTGACGATGTTTTGACCACCGGGTCGACCCTCTCATCTGCTTCATCGGCGTTGCTCGAATGCGGTGTGAGGGAAATCAATATTCTCATTATGGCAAGAGGTTAATAATTATGGGTTTGTTTGGAAGGTCAAAATCAGCCAGGCTTGGAACTTTAAAGAAGAAGGAAATACCCCACGGGATATGGGACAAATGCAGGGACTGCAACGAGATCGTCTTCAAGAAACAGCTTGAGGAGAACCTGAATGTATGTCCCACCTGCGCGTTCCATCATCCTATGACAGCCCCCGCCAGGATAGGTCTCCTGACAGATCCGGAGACATTTTCGGAAATTGACGCCTCGATGAAATCCGTAGACATCCTGAAATTCGAAGGAGTCGCGGCATATAGCGAAAAACTCCAGCAGAACCAGGAAAAGACCGGGATGAACGACGCCATTATCTGCGGAACGGCGAAGCTGAACAAAAGGGACTACGCACTTGGTGTCATGGACTTCCGTTTCCTGGGCGCCAGCATGGGCTCGGTGGTCGGGGAAAAAGTCGTGAGACTCACTGAACTTGCGACTTCAAAGAGGCTTCCTCTTGTACTTGTCACCGCAAGCGGTGGCGCCAGGATGTACGAAGGCATGCTGAGCCTGATGCAGATGGCGAAGACCAGCGGGGCCCTCGCAAGACATGCCGAGGCGAACCTTCCCTATATTGTAATAATGACGCATCCGACAACTGCCGGTGTGACTGCGAGTTTCGCATCTCTCGGCGACATAACGATAGCCGAACCCAAGGCGCTGATCGGTTTTGCTGGACCGCGTGTCATCAAGGACACCACACAGGCAAAGCTCCCCGAAGGATTCCAGTCGTCCGAATTCCTGATGAAGAAAGGTATGATCGACAGGATAGTCGAGCGGAAAAACCTGCGCAACGAGCTTTCCCTGCTTCTCGAATACTTCTCGAAGGCGTGCTGATTTTTTCCTGCAGACACAGGAAAAAATAAATTATTTTCCCATCATCTGGTGCAATTTCAGAAACTGAAGGTATAATTAACTCCGTCGTGGCCTGTTTTGCCGGGCCCTGTGCGCTGGAGTCGCGTTAACCGAGTCAGATGGGGAACCAAGCAGCTACGAACGATGAATCCAGGCGCCGCAGGTGTTCCTGTCAGGGCAGGCCGCGGCTTATCTCATTATCCAATTGCCGATTTCCAGTTTCCAAATATCAAATCGGAAATCGAAAATCGAAAACCAAAAATCCTTATGTCTGAATACCAGGTAATAGCTAGGAAATGGCGGCCGCAGAAGTTCTCCGAAGTCATCGGGCAGGAACATGTCATCAGAACTCTCCAGAACGAGCTTATCCAGGGCAGGACCGCGCATGCCTATCTTTTCGTCGGCCCCCGCGGTATCGGCAAGACGACAATAGCCAGGATATTCGCAAAGGCGCTGAACTGCAAAAGCCCGCAGGCTGGCGAACCATGCTGCACATGCTCATCCTGTGTCTCAATAAACGATGGCAGCACTCTTGATGTGATCGAGATTGACGCCGCCAGCAAGAACTCCGTTGAAAACGCCAGGAGCCTCTGCGATGAAGTCATGTATGCCCCTGCCAACAGCCGCTACAAGGTATATATAATAGATGAAGTCCACATGCTCTCCACGAACGCCTGGAACGCCCTCCTGAAGACTGTCGAGGAACCTCCGTCCCATGTGAAATTCCTTTTTGCGACCACCGAGGCGCACAAAGTGCTCCCGACGATTGTGTCCAGATGCCAGCGCTTCGACCTGAGGAGGATATCGACGAAGCTCATATCCGACAGCCTCTCGAAAATAGCGGAAGTGGAGAAAGTCAGGATATCCAGGCATGCCATAGAGGCGATAGCCAGGGCCGCGGACGGCGGGATGCGCGATGCACAATCGCTGCTCGACCAGATGATCTCATTTTTCTCTTCTGAAGACATTGAAATCTCGGAGGAGAATGTGCTTTCCGTATTCGGGCTGACCGGTGAAACTGAGATGGGAAACCTTGTCTCTGCAATACTGCGCGACGACAAGGCTCTTGTTGTCAGCTCCATACATTCCCTTTCCGGCCGGGGCAAGAATCTCGAGAAACTTTTCGAAGACCTCCTGTTCTACCTGAGAGGAGTTGAAATATGCAAGATTCTTCCGGATCCGGCACAGGTCCTTGAAACTGGCGAGGAGGAAGTAGCGCGGTTCAGGGAGCTCGGGAAGAACACGCAACTGGGAAAAATAGAAAGAATACTTGAACAGTTATCTCCTGCAGGCAGAATCCTCCATGACGCGCTTAACAAGCAGGTTTTCATCGAATCAATAATCCTTAAGGCGATGCGATATTCGCATGCCGTACAGATCGAGGAGCTCATCACCAAGTTCAACACAATCTCCTCCGGAGGCGCGTTGAACGTTCCCGACATGACAGCCGCACATGAAACCCCGGCTGAAAAAAAAAGCCCTTTAGCGGTCCCTCCCCCCGTTAGCAGGCCTCAGACCGTAAGGGAACCGGCGGCATCATACGATTCTCCCGAGATAGTTATCCCGAAACCGCCTGAGATCAAACCCAAGGCGGCACCAGTTCCCCCACCTGCCGTGGCACATCAGCCAGCACCAAAAGTCCAGCCAGCCGCACCGGTCCAGGCTGCCCCTAAAACAATTTCCGAGCCTGCGCCGGAGAATTTCAAGCCTGATGAACTATGGCACAAGATCA
>JANYBI010000458.1 GCA_025360875.1 Lentisphaerota bacterium | reverse complement strand
GGCAGATCAACCTCGCGATGGCCCACTATATAAGCGACTATAATGACAACATCCCCTATGTCAGTGATACTGCCGGCGGCATGGCCGCGACGCATTTCTGGTCGGAGAACTTCCAGGACTATATACACAACAATGAGATCCTGCGGTGTCCCAAGGTGGACAACAAGGCGCTTCTTGTCAGCAGCGTGCTTCGGCCCCGTTGCGATTACGGGAGGAACTTCTCCCATATTTCAACCATACCGCCTGCGCTGATAACAAAGCTCCGCAACATCAAGCAACCTGCGAGCGTGATGGAGTTTCTCGATGCGAAGAGGAACCATCCGGGCTACGATGACAGTTGGCTGGTCTACTGCCCGCGCTGCGACACTACTACCACTACCCAGATGAAGAATGTGGACGTCCGCCACCTCGATTTTGCGAATGTCACATTCTGGGACGGACATGTCGATCCCATGAAATGGAGCGAGATCCAGACGGATCCGAAAAACGATATCCTTTGGTACCATGCCCAATGAAGTGATTGCAATAACTCAGGATCTGGAGACTTAGACATGAGCAGTTTGAACGAAATCAGGAACATGCGCAAGCTTGTGCAAGATGCGGCGCGCAGGAAGCAGGAATCCGACAAGATGAACGAGGGTGTTCATCTAAGGGATTCCATAAAGTCTGCCTATAGCAGGAAGAAGGAGGGCATGCAAACAGGCGCCACAAGCATGTTGAAAATTCCCTCGTGGTACACAGCGTGCCTGATTCTGGCTGTCGCCGCGAACATCTTCCTGGCATACAGGCTGGTTCATGCGATGCTTTATCCAGGATTTGAGAGGAACCAGCTTTATGCCAGGCACGAAGATTTCAGGAAGGCGGAGAAGTTTGTAAACAGCTACCTCGACGGGAACATTTCAGACGTCAATTATTTCAAGCCGCAGAATGCCAAGGCATTGTGGAAGAGCGCGCCGGTACAGCTCTCCGGATATGAAGGGCTTCCGACTAGCAGCGTGGAGGTCGGTGACAGTGCTGACGACGTGATAACATACAAGGCGACATGTATCCGTGGGAAGGAAGCCGCGATAATCTATATGACCCCAGCTGGCAGTAGCTTCCACATTTCAGAAATCAAGATCGATGGTGAATACGCGATGAACAACACGGATGCGAGGCGGTAACGATGAGAAAAATAAATTTCACCTTGATTGAACTCCCTGTAGTGAGTCCTTCGATTAAACTCAGGACAGATAGGGTAAAAGTGTCCGCTTTTACACTTGTCGAACTGCTGATTGTCACGGGGATACTCCTTTTGCTGGCCGGATTTCTAATGCCGAGGGCCATAAGTGCGCGGTCGCTGGCGCTTGAGAGGACATGTGCCGACAACCTTCGGAAGAGCCAGTTCGCATTGGCGCTGTATGCCGAGGGCAACCAGAACTTTTACCCGCTTGAGTTGAACGAAGACAATCCTCATCCGGAATTGCTGAAGGCCATTGACGCGGAGAAGAACGGGCTCAGGGACTCATTATACTGCCCTCAGGCACGGGCCATGGAGGAGTATGCGCAGTCCATCGGAAAGTATATGCCCACTTCAGGGAACGATTCGATTGTCAATACGGACGACAACTGGAAGGCGGGGGATATTTCCTATATCTACTGGAGCTTCAGGGACAATAAGGGCAGAAACAAGGGCATATGCAATTCGACAACGCAATGGAGGGAGGTCAACGCAACTTATCCCTATGGCTTTTTCCCCAGGGGCCTGAAGAGCGACAAGAGATATTCCTCCCCTGATTATCCATACGCCTCCCTGGGAGTTCCCAATCTGCCATTTCCGGCCGCAGGTCCGTGCTGTGTATGGGTGCTGACAGACTTTTTCCGGAAAGGCGCACCGTTCCCGCACATGCAGAAAAACGAACTGGGCGTGAACACCGTCTTCCTTGACGGACATGTGGATCTTATCATAGGGCAGCCTAAAAGCATTTATAAATGACAGGTGAGGTAACATGAATGATGGAAATGAGAAATGGATCAAGACCGGTATTGCTCTGGTCGATGAGCAGCACCGTGAATATTTCAGGCGGCTTAACGCCCTTCTTGATAAAATCGAAAAAGCAGAACTCGGCGAATTGGATTTCAAAAAATACCTCGATTATTTCAGATCATATGCGGTAGTGCATTTTGACACGGAAGAACTGCTGATGAGAATATCCTCTTTCCCGGGTCTTGAGGAGCATGTCAAGGCGCATGCGCATTTCCGTGAGAACATTGAAAGGATGTCTGATGACTTGAGCTTGAGCAATGATATTCCACGAATCGCCGGCGAACTGAAATTCTTTGTCTTCGGATGGCTTGAAGAACATATAAATTCATATGATCTGAAAATGACCGGATTTTTGAAGGAGAAAGTGGAGGCGGGCAATTTATTGCCGCCTTAAATGACGGAATTCATTCCGTCCAACATAAATGCCGCAATCCAAGTGCGAATTTCGCAATTCGCAGAAGAAGGAGTTGCCGGAATCATCTCAGCGAAGTCGGATCAATCCTCCATAGGAGGGTGTCGGACTTAAGGTTATTCGTTTGTAGTAGCTCGTGTTCGAGCGTTCTTAATGGAATCTGAAAACGCCAAAGAACGCGCAAATCCTCCACAGGAGGGACTACTACGAGCCAAATCACCTATATTTGAACTCATTTCTAAGTCCGACAGGCTCCATAGACGAACAAATGCTGCAAGGCATGTTCCACTTTTTGCATAAATCTTTGACTTGCATCAATCCATTAATACATCAATCCATGGGACGGCAGGGTTTCACCCCATATCCAGCTAGGGTTTTCCCCTATATGCAATCCCTGATCCATGTCCTATACTTGTCACCAGGAAAAAGAAACAAATACTTTTTAAGGGGGATCACATGTTCAACAAAATAAAATTGGAAATAAATAATGGGAGGTGTGTCATGAGTAGGAATATGTTTTCGAAGGCCGGTATTTTGGTTTCGGGTCTGACAGCCATTGCTTTCGTGAGTTCTGTCTGTCCTGCTTCAGCACAAAGCCTGCCGACGCAGGATCCGGCAGCGATTCCCAAATATGTGGATCCGATGATAATCCCTCCTGAAATGCCGAAAACAGGTACTTGCCGCATGGAGGATGGAGAGAAGGGGGATTATTATGAAATAGGAGCCCGGCAGTTTGATCAGCAGGTTCTTCCTACAGGCATGCCTAAGACCACGGTCTGGGGATACGGTTCCATCAAATATCCGGGGACATTCAACTTTCCGGCGTTCACCATCGAGGCGAAGTGCAATAGGCATGTAAAGGTGAAATGGGTGAATCAGCTCGTGGATGCTAACGGAAACTTTGTTCCGCAGAAATTGCCTCTGGATCAGACAGTGCTCTGGGCGAATCCGCCCGGAGGCGCTGGCGGCAAAGATACGCGTGGGTCAGATCCGACTGCTTATGTCGGCCCCGTACCGATTGTCACTCATGTACATGGCGCCCATGTGAGGCAGGAAGGAGACGGCTATCCTATGGCCTGGTATCTCCCGGCCGCTAACGACATCCCCGCAGGCTATGCGACAGTGGGAAGTCAATACGATGCCAATAAGAACTTATCGCCGTACGGTGCGGAATGGACCCCGGGCAGCGCAGTTTTTGACTACGCAAACGACCAGAGGGCGACAACGATTTGGTATCATGACCATACCTTGGGCATGACTCGCCTTAACGTCTATATGGGATTGGCGGGTTTCTACTTGATCAGGGGAGGCGAGGATGATGTGGTAATGACCAAGTCGGGAAAACGCGCAGTGCTTCCGAATCCCGCTCCAGTAGTCAATACGAAGCAGACTGACAGCATATATGAGATTCCAATAGTGGTACAGGACAGGTCTTTTAACGTCGACGGCTCACTTTTCTATCCCGACAGCCGCGCCTATTTCGACGGATTTAGCGGACCGTATGCGCCTCTCAGCGACATAGCGCCAATATATAATCCGGAGTTCTTCGGTAATTCCATTGTCGTCAACGGAAGAACATGGCCCTATCTTCAAGTTGAACAGCGCAGATACCGGTTCAGAATGCTCAATGGATGTACCACGCGTGCTCTGATTTTGCAGTTCCCCGTTGCCCAAAACCTGAAGTTCTGGCAGATTGGTACTGATCAAGGATTCCTGCCTGCGCCTGTCAGCCAGGATCATCTGTTAATGGCCAGTTCAACGAGGGCGGACGTAATAGTGGACTTCACAAATGTTCCGGTTGGCACGGACATAATATTGCAAAATGTTGGGCCGGATGAACCGTATAACGGTGCCAATTTAGTTGCAGCAGATCCGGCTACGACGGGACAAGTCATGCAATTCCGAGTTATAAAAAGAAAAGGTACAGATACAAGCACGCCTCCGGATCAGCTGATCCTTCCTGCAAGAACCCCTCTCGGTGCGCCTGATACCGTGAGGCAGTTGTCTCTGAATGAACTGGATTCGGCAGTTATTCCTGGCATAGGACCATCTCAAACATTGCTCGGTAATGTCGCATTCCCGGGGGGTGTGCCTACGGGAACGCCTATGAATTTCACTGATGCCATTACCGAGAAACCGGTATCCGGCAATACTGAGACATGGGAAATATACAATTTTACCGTTGACGGGCATCCGGTACATGTTCACCAGGTCGCGTTCGAGGTGGTGAACCGCGAGATATTCGATCCCCTATACGGCACCGTCGGCACTATAATTCCTCCAGCGGCGGATGAGACAGGCACCAAGGATACGACCTGGTCATATCCCGGCGAGATCTTGCGCCTGAAGGCGAAATTTGACATTCCCGGAAAGTACGTCTGGCATTGTCATATCGTCGATCACGAGGACAATGAAATGATGAGGCCATACGACGTCCAGCC
Source organism: Lentisphaerota bacterium (assembly GCA_025360875.1). Classification (GTDB taxonomy): domain Bacteria; phylum Verrucomicrobiota; class Lentisphaeria; order Victivallales; family GWF2-50-93; genus GWF2-50-93. The sequence continues at coordinate 1,035 of JANYBI010000458.1, read as the reverse complement.
AGGGCCCCAGGATATTCCGGCCGCCCCTTCGCATCTTAAGATGGGCAAGTATGCTACTTTTGCAGTCATGATATGGAAGGATAATTCAGACAATGAAAGGTATTTCGAACTGGAGAGATCGCTCTCTGAGACAGGACCTTTTATCCGTATTGCAACCCTCAATGCGAATTTATTCTTATGGATCGACAGGGGCCTGGCCAAGAACACGAACTACTTCTACAGGGTACGGGCAGTGAACAATTATGGGGCATCAGCCTATTCAAGCATCACTTCTGCGTGGTGACGTTAAGGTTCCATGAAAAAGGAGAAAAGGTTATGGGAAAGATAATTTCGATATTATGCATGGTATTTCTGTCCGCATTTATCCTGAGTGCGGAAGATGTGCCAAATACGGCTGGAGGCATGAAAGACGATGCCCAGATGAGAGGCGCGCTTCCCAAGGGGGGAGTTCATATGGTATCTGAATACCTTCAGCAGAATGACCCCAAGAAATTTGAGGAGATGAAGAAGCTCAGATTGGAAAATCCCGAGGAGTTTGAAAAGCAGTTGACTGAAATCTCCCAGAAGATGAGGGAGGAAGCGCAGAAGGAAGAGGCGGCGCTAAAAGCACTCGTCGACAAATATCGCGAGACCAAAAGTGAGCCTGACAAAGCCGCCTTGAGAGCCAAGCTCGAAGAGATCACGGGCAGAAAAATAAAAATGCAGAAAAGGAACGTGGAGGAAATGGAGGCCAAGCTTGTCCAGCTCAAGGCGAATATCGCCGAAGAGGAGAAGAAATTGCAGACGCAGGTGGACGCGAAGCTCAACGTGATTATTTCAGGCAGGACGAACGAGCCTGCAAAGTAAGAAATTCGGGGTCAGTTCCGTACTTTTCCCTCGTGGCTCGGGAAGAAGTTCCGGGACTGACCCCGCTCCAACGAACGAGCCTGCAAAGTAGTTAACGCCCTGGTCGCACGACTGAGGCGCGTAAACCTTCGGCGCCGCCATAGGCGTCTGGCGGACTTACAAATGAGTTCAGGAATGGCTGAATTTGTT
>JANYBI010000425.1 GCA_025360875.1 Lentisphaerota bacterium | reverse complement strand
CTGCGGCCTGCACGGTGGAAACATCTATGCTAACGACCTGCTCGGTTATTCCTACAACACTTCCATCGCCCTGTGGTTCAACGATGGCGGTGACGATCACTCCAATAATTATGAAACCCGCATCCTGCGCGGTCAGGCACCCATAGACATGCTCTTCCAGTGCGTTGCGCACAAACGCATTCCGGGATTGCATCTCCACACTGTCCCGCGTGCGGAATGGCATGCGCCCAGCGTGGCGGCGATCAAGGAACTTCTCGGTGTCTATAAGGCGCAGCGCCATCGCATGATCCGGCGTACTGTGCTCAAGGATGGACTCGGAGTCCGCTGGGACGGTGGAGACAAGCCGCTGCTTTTCGCCTTCAAGTCCGCTCCAGCTCCGGCCGGTGCCCGAGACGCCATAAGCGGTGAAGCCGTAACCACCATGAGTCCAAACCGCGCCTATTTGTTAGCCAGTTGAATAGCCATTGAGATCTCCCTGTTTATATGATGGAAGTGGCATTGGAAGTAAGAAATGTAACTGTTAAGCTTGGCACGTGAGTCACATTCCACGTGTCAAAGTGGCCACGTTAGACTCCAACTTAATCAATCAGCTCAAATGAGGCATAAGCTTTATTGTAATTTGCGGATTGTTTTACCATGAAATATTTTAAAACGTGATTTTCCGCCATGTGGAAAAACCTTGCTCGGGGGAACAGGAGGGTGGTAGAAAGTCGCTGGACCTGTCCGTCAAAGGTATCGGTGATTGCTATTGCGCCAGAGGATACTGTTTGCTGCCATTTTCAATCTTATCCACTTCGGTCTTGTAGCATTCCGGACATATGGCATGGGAGAAGTCGACGTCCCAGTGCTTTTTGAAATAGGATTCAACGCGGGACCATGATGCCTCGTCGTCACGCAATTTCCTGCACATGGAACAGATCGGGATCATGCGCCGCAGTTCTGCGATTTCACTTATATCTTCGATCAGCAGCAGCACAAGCTGCCGTTTCCTATACGTGATAGGGGAAGCCGTAATGAGCGAATATATCTCTGCCTTTTTTCCGTCCTTGATGATCTCCAGCCTTGTGCGGCGGCGGGCGACACGTTTGCCCCTGTAGGCTTCATTGACGGAATTCCTGATGATGCAGTCCTTGCAGAACGGACCCCTGCCGCATCCCTCGGCCACATCAGTGGAGTGGATACAGTGGATCGTCTCGCCGCCACGATGCTTCAGTATGGCCGATCTGTCGGCGGAAAGGAACTCCGCCGCCATCGCATTGTATTCCTGTATCCTCACATCTTCGTCGACTACCAGGATCAGCGAAGGAATCGCATCGAACACAGACCTGAGCATGTCTGCGTTGACGCTGTAGGGCATGACCATATGATCCTCACTTATGGGGGAATGCTGTTTGCTTTATTCATGTAAATATAATGTGTTTGCTTGAACTCGCATATGGGGAAAAACCCTACCATGAGAGGCAGCCGACGCCAACCAGGACTTCTGTCCCATATTGCCAGTCGATTTTCTTGACTCTTCGCTGATCTCGGATTAGTATATTTCTAATCAATACAGCAAAAAAGGAGCGACCATGAGAAAAGTTTTGCTTGGCACGGTTTCAATCCTGTTGTTTTTCGCTTTGACCAGCTGTATTTCCGTCTCAGTCACGGAATCGGTGGAGACAAGTGCAGTTGACAATCCGGAAGTCGCCGCCGCAGTTGCGAAGCTCATGGATGAACTCACCCGGACGGCTCAAACTCTTGATGCGGAAAAGACGCTGGCGCCTCTGTCCAAAGACAAGGATGCCGTATTTATTTTCGATTCAAAGCCCTATACACGGAGCGAACTTGCCCATTGCATGGGTAAAATATATGGTTCACTTAAGACCATGTCCATGAAATGGGATATGGAATGCGTGAAAGTGCTGGGACCTGATTCGGCGGCATGGATAGCCTGCGGAAAAGGCAAGTCCGTCAGCAAATCCGGCGAATCATACGAGGAATACCTCACTGAAACCTGGATCTGGCAGAGGATTGATGGCAAATGGCAGGTTGTCCATTCCCATGAGTCGGTTGTAAGCCTGCCTAATGCGGAGAAAAGGGCGAAGATCGAAAATGCGCTGACGCAGTTCACCCTGGAACTCCAGAAGGATACTCCGACCGCGGAAAACATTTACGGCACCATTGAGAATTTCCTATCAAAGAATGCTGAAATTCTCGGAAGTGCATATTCGATGAATCCCGAACTCGGAAAGAAGGCGTCATTCTATTCATTTAGAAAAATTCCTGGCCCGGGATTTGAACGGCGCAGCACACCGACAACCTATGACTATGCCGTGGCCGAATGGTATCTGAAATCCGTAAAGGCGGGAAAGGCTGAATGGAGCGAACCGTATTACGACATTGACGGCGCCGGCGTCTTCATGGTGACGTGCTCCATCCCGGTCTACGACAAGGATAAGAAACTCCTCGGCGTCATTACAGCAGATCTGGGCCTGTGAAACGCCCGTCTATCAGCCGACCCGGCGGAGCCGAGGTTGGCTGAATGGGAATGGTTCTGCATTTTTCTCAATAGTCTCTATAATGCAGTTTTGGCAAGCAACTTGCGAATCTGAGGAAGAAGCCTGATGGGGACTTCTATGAAAGTTTCAGTCCGCTTCTTCCATGCGGCCTCATCTTCGAAAAAAGCCTCCTCTTCCGTCTGTTTTTCATAATGATTGATAACTTTTCTAACTCGGCCTTCATCCCAGCCCTTTGGGAATTGATTCTTTTTAATAGTCATAGTTTCCTCCGATTTCTACGTCGATAGGCTTTTAATGGTTTTCCAGTCAATTCATATGCTGTAATTACAAACACGCTGCTCGGTTCCGGATCAGGAACATAGATCACACGCAGGTAACGGCCAGAACGTGATTGCCCGATTGCAACCCGTGCACCGTCTTTACCCGGTCGATCCTCGCCCGGCTTCAACAGGACATCTTCAACCTCGTTTTCTTGGACATTATGTTTTTCAATATGAGGCTGATCTGTATCCGGATCAATATAAAAACGTATATTCATATAGAACAATTTAACCGGATTTTATCATTTTTCAATTTTCCGCAGAACGCTCCGTGGTCTAGCAACGAGTGAAACGAGGTAGCCAGAACCAGAATCGTTAGTGCTTATATTTTGTTTCTTTAATTAAAGTGCCTTTTCTATATTCCAATATTCTGTCTATTATATTGTAAGGATTTGCTCTTGCGAATGTTCCTTCATAAGGGGAACCT
>JANYBI010000417.1 GCA_025360875.1 Lentisphaerota bacterium | reverse complement strand
ACAGGAGAATCTCCAGGAACTTGCAGAAAAAAAGAGCAGGCAGACCTGCCATAATAATTGACACGAAGAAAACTCCAAGACCGGAGTTGCTCCCATCGGTAAATGGGGCTATCTTTCTCTTAAGTTAACGGCATTGGAATGGCACCGAATGTGATTTCTCGTTTAGTTTTCGCAAAATGAATTTTGCGACACAAAGCGGTGATGAATCACCGCAGTCCAAGGTCAGGCCGGAGCGCCTGACGTAAATACGGAAAATTCAAGAGATAATTTCTTAACAAGATTGCTGCTCCCAACCGCGAGGATCGCGGTGGAAGGCCATAGGCGTTATGAGCGGAGGATTAAGCTGGACGAAGAAGCAAAGGCCCCATGCTTATTTCTGTGACGCGTAGGCTTTCTCGAATTCATCATCGGAGCAGGACTTGAGCTTTACGGACGGAGGAAGTTTTTCTCCGCGGTTCTTCATGTCAATAAGGTTAAGGGATTCTCTGAGCATCTGGTTCACATTGAACCCGAAGAGCTTGACTGTATCCGGATGATCGAATGTCGCAGGAAAATTGGAATGAGAGGACACGACGATGTCGCCAGGAATTTTCTTGCCAGACTCCCTGATGCCTTCAATGACATGCGAGGTGAGGTTGTCGTCCGCTACGTAGATTCCATCGGGAATGTCCTCCTTCCTGAGCTTGAAGAGGAGCTTGACAACATTGACGGCGCTCCAGGCGGAATGGATATGTATCGACTGGGCCCATTCATCCCTGAAGATGCAATTCCTGTCGGAGAGAACCTTTTTAAAATGCGGGAGGAAAGCCTTCGCCTGCTGGGTAGACATGAAGACGCCGATCTTCCTGCAGCCCTTCTCAATCAGATAATTTATTCCCATTTCAGCTACTGATTCGCCGTCGAGGACCAGACTGGAGAGCTGGCTGCTGCCTTTCGCGTTTGTTATTGTGACACGGGGAATATCGCCCTCATCGGTTATGGGAGTGCCCGCAACCTGGTATGGGTTTGTCGTGAAAAATATTCCGGCAAGCTTATGCGCCCTGATGTCACTTATCAGCCTGCCATAGTCCTGCGCCCTCGGATCGCCGTTTATGTCGAAATAGAACTTTATCCTGGATCTGCCACCGAGCTTCAGTTTTCTGGCTTCAGAATATATCGATTGGAGGAATGCGCTCCAATTGCGGTTTGGGGAACCATGGAAGACTATGGCATAATTATGCAGGTAGGGAGGGGTTTTGCTCACGAAAGTGCCGCTCCGCCCGCGAGGCTCGAGGAAACCGTCGGCGGTCAGGAATTCCATCGCCCGCTGCACTGTGACGCTACTGGCGTTGAAAGTCTTTTCGATGGCGAGCCGGTTGGGGATTTTCGACCCGAGAGGCCATTCCCCTGACACGATCTTCCCGGTGATCGCCTTCAGGATCCCCCTGCGCTTCTGCGGTATTCTTCCCAATACTTTACTGGAGTGCATATCTTCAGCCTGCCTAGTTGTTCTCATAAAGTTTATCCCTTAAAGATATTCCGTTTCATGATGTTTTTCAACAATATCAAAGCAAAGACCTTGATTACTTTACTTTATTATTATATAATATCAAAGTGTTTTATGAAGTTAACTTGTATTCCGGTTCGTTTCCGGATATGCCCGTCCCGGACGGGCAATAGGCAGGAGGAATTTAAGTTCATGAAAATGGATATCCATTCAATCGGAGAATTGCTTGAAGAAGGGAAGTACGAGACCGTCAGGCGCATCGCCATGGAGCTCATGCGGGCTCCGGAGAAGGATATAACCCACAACCGGCTCCGTCTTCTCCTCAACGAGGCATATAGGCGTCAAGGGGATCTGTTGAACGCCAGGCTCATCGTCGAGGAAATAGTTCCTGAGACTCCTGGCGAAGAACTGCAGAAGAAATTGTTGATGGCCGAAAATTCCGCCTTTTACTCCTGCGAAGGATTTTATCGCGATTCAGAGGAGAGCAGGCAGGGATACTGCATAGACGAGTTCGTGTCGAAGTACCGCGCCCTTTCCAAACAGCATTATGCCGACGCATGCGCCTCAGCAAAAAACCAGGAGGATTTCAGGCTGATTCTCGATTCCGCCACCAAGTTCAATGTCGACATATCCAAGGTATTCCCCTCATTCCCGGAACTGCCCGTAAAAAGCGCAGATCAAATTCCGGTCGCAAGCGTTCCATGCACATGCAGCCTCCGCGGAAGGATAAGCGACCTGTCCGGCAGTCCTGTCAGCGGAATCGAACTTGTGCTTTCGAGAAACAACACAACAGCCTCCTGCGATTATCGCAAAGTAGTCATCAATCCTTCCTGCGGTCCGCAGAACCTGGATTTCACCGGAACCCCCGACTCTTATTTCTGCAAGACGGATCTGGAAGGCGGTTTTGAATTCAAATCCATACCTGCCGGCCATTATGATTATCTGGCCGCAAAAACATTCTGGCGGAACGGAATGTATCCGGTATTTTTCTTCAGGCAGAATTTCACTGTCGGAAAGGATGATATTGCCCTTGAGCTTCAACTGGATCAGTGGGAAAGCGCTCCTCCCGAAGCAGTGACTGAAACATTTCCGCAGAACAAATCCCTTTCGGGGAAAGCACTGCTTAAAGTCCTGTCAAAGGAAATAAGGAATCCGTTCCACTACAGATTCCCCAGACAGCTGATTTCCTTTCCGATTGGAAACCATAAGGCGGAAAATCTTGCAGTCTTCACAAGCTGCAACGGCGAATCCCCTGTCCCGTTCCAGATTGCCGAGGGTAAAATATGGCTGTTCGCCGAAGTGAAGGAGGAGAGCAAGCTTGATACCTGCATCTACCGTTCGGAATCGGAAATCGGGAGCACTTTTGAATCTGCGCTGAAATTCGATCTGGAAAGCGACGGTACGGCCGTCGTGACTACCGGTCCGGCATCCTTCAGGATATCCTGGAACCCGACAAGAGTTCCGGAACCTCCGATAGTTTCCATAAGAGGCGCTGACGGCAAATGGCGCGGTTCCGGCAGATTCAAACTGCCAAGCGGACTCGTGTTCTCAGGCCAAAAGGCTGAACTGCTTGAACAGGGACCTTTGTTCCTTAAGGCGAAAATCTCATATGATTTCGGGCCGGGACGCAGGATAGAATACACGCTCACCTTCCACGAGGGGGAAGAGTATGTGCTGGTCCACGAGAAATCCTTCAAGATGGATGGCGCCTCCCTGGAGTTTTCACTGAGGGAATTCTCCGGAGGCAGAGGTTATCTGCACTGGTGTGTCGAGCTGAACAGCCAGCACTGGACAACCCTCGGACGCGATGACCGTGAGCTTGCCCGGCTCCAAGAGTCTATTGCATGGTGGATTCCGAAGCACGGGTTCGCATATGCCGCCACGGAAGACGGGCTTGATTCCAAGGACTATGTCGGAGTATTCACTGTCAGGCGCGGGGAATGGGAGGATCTGGATTTCGAGAAGATCTGCAACGGTCCCGGAGACGACAACCGGGAACTGGACTGGCCTTTCCCTGAAATGATAGGTTCGACGCTTTCCATGATTACCGCACACACCACAAAGGACGGCGACTTCTATTACAACTTCGGCTTCTTCAACGGCGAACGCCGCTGGGGCATGATGGCATCGTCGTTCGACAGGAATGATGGCCCTTTCAAGGAGCTGGGTCTTGTCCAGCACAAGAATTCCTCTCCGAGACTGGATGATTTCAAGGACTGGCTGCTCGACATGAAGGATCACGAGGAACGGCCTTCCGTCCTCGCCAATGCGAAAGAGCTCTGCGGCATCCTCGAAAAAATAAAGTCTCCCGAAATGTCCAGAGCCTGGAAGAACATGCTTGATGATATCCACGGACCCGCCGGCGCGCTGAAGGCGCTGGTTGAAAACGACGCAACCGCGATCTGGCGGCTCAAGCAGGTGATGCTCCATAACGCGAGATTAAGATCTAAGCTCACCCTGCTGGGACGTGATTTCGGCGATGTCTTCAGTCCTGTCGGCGGCAGGCAGATAACCCCTCTTGCCGAACAGTATGATCTGATCGCGCCGACCGGAGTCTTCACCGATGACGAGGAGCGGCTCACGCGTTCGTTCTTCATGCTGATGGGTCACATGTACATGGAAAACGATTTCATGAACTGGAAATACAATTCCAGGAATGCGAACTTCGAAGCCGACCGTACAGACATTGTGGGAACAATAGGACTTTGCTTCCGGGGAAATCCCGATGCCGGCAAATTCACGGCCCATTCGATAGCCCTGATGAAAAAATCGCTTGAAGTATACTGTACGCCAGGCAGCGGAAAATGGTATGAGAACCCGGCATGCTATTACCTGCACGCCTCGTGCTGCAGGCTGAATCTGGTGTATCATCTTTTCAGGCACGGGATATTCGACAGCAGCGAAATCGGGAGGCTCAAGGATTACCTTCGCTGGGGAATATTGCTCCTCACCCCGAAATCTCCTTCCGATTACGGTACCATGTGCAGGCACGTCGGCGACGCCGAATATAAATCCCTGGAAAAGATCA
>JANYBI010000391.1 GCA_025360875.1 Lentisphaerota bacterium | reverse complement strand
GCATCCATCGCGCCTTCGGCACCACCGGCACCTACAAGAGTGTGCAACTCGTCTATGAACAGTATCACTTTTCCGGAATTCCTGATCTCGTCGATGACAGCCTTGATCCTCTCCTCGAACTGGCCGCGGTATTTAGTGCCGGCCACCATGAGCGGAAGATCCAGGATGAACACCTTCTTGTCCTTGAGTATCCGCGGAACTTTCTTGTCGTTTATCGCCTGCGCAAGCCCTTCGACGATCGCGGTCTTGCCCACACCGGCCTCGCCGATCAGCACAGGATTGTTCTTCGTCCTCCGGCACAGGATCTGGATAACGCGTTCGATCTCATCCTTGCGTCCGATGACTGGATCAAGTATACCCTTCGAGGCCAGTTCCGTAAGGTTCCTACCGAAGGACTGGAGGGCATTGAAAGTATCCTGGCCTGACGGTTCGGCCTTCTGGGCGCCGGCCCCGGGAACCGCGCCGCCCTCAAAGCCTGGAAGATAATTCGGATCAAGCGCCTTTATGACCTCTTGGCGGACCTTGTCCAGATCTATATTCATGTTCTTGAGGATCCTCGAGGCAACACTTTCGCCCTCGCGCAACATGCCCAGGAGCAGATGCTCGGTACCGATGAAATTATAGTTCATCGACTTCGCCTCCTTGGCGGCCAATATCAGAACTTTCTTGAGCTGTGGCGTGAACGGAGGTGCTCCCTGCTGCTGCGTTGATCCGCCGATCCCTGAACTCTTCTCGACCTCTATGCGGAGATTGTCGATATTGAGCCCCATGGATTTCAGGACCGACACTGCGACCCCCTGCCCAAGCCTCAATATTCCAAGCAGGAGATGTTCGGTCCCGACATAGTCATGGTTGAACCTGATGGCTTCTTTCTGCGAGAGCACGAGCACCTGTTTTGCACGTGCCGTAAGCTTCTGCATCTCATTCTCGAAAGAGGCATCGGCGCTGCCGTTGTTTGGATTGTCAGCCATATATGTAAATTCCTTGTGATTATAATTGAATTTTATCAGTAGAAAACATACGGACAAATGGCGTTTTTTCAACCTATAATATTTTCCGGACGGAAAATATTATCAAACTGACTGGGATTTTCTCCTTAAAGTTATATTTTTTATCATGGACAAAAAAATATCCTTGTACTTCTTCTCCGGCACAGGTAACACCCTGTGGGCGGCGCAGCAGTTCGCCGGGGAAATGAAAAAACTCGGCGCAGAAACCAGCCTCATCCCCCTGCCCTCGGCGGTTCAGGAAAACCTTGGCGAGGATACGATACTTGGAATAGCATTTCCTGTATACGCACAGACCGCGCCGCCATTCGTATGCGACTGGATACGCCGCCTGCCTGAAACCCGGAAAGGAACCCCGGTGATCATGATGTCCACGCTTGCCGGATGTTCCGGACTGGTCAAAGGTCCCTTCCGCAGCATCCTGGAAAAGAAAGGCTACACCCCTCTCGCCATCCGTGAATTCATAATGCCGCCAAACTATTTCCATAAATATGATGAACCTAAAAACGAACAGATCCGAGCCCGTGCGAAACTCGCAATTGCGAATTTCGCAAAGGAAATCTCCGACGGAAAAGCTAACTGGCCACGCAGTCCATCCTTCCTCAACGTCCTGCAGTTCCTTGTGGTAAAGATGTTCCGCCATGGTGGAAGCAGATGGCTGGGCAAGGGATTTAAAGCTGCTCCGGCCAAATGTACGAAATGCGGGTTATGCATCAAGCTGTGCCCGGTAAAGAGCATCTCATTCGGGAATGACGGGTTTCCTGTCTGGCACAGAAAGTGCGAACAGTGCCTCAGATGCATCACGTACTGTCCGACAAGTGCGATTTCCAGCCGGAGAATGAAACTCGTAGGTTATCCTGGCTACAAATGCCAGGGAATAAATCCACGGGATTTCCTGGCAAATCCTTAACTCATTCAATGAGCTGATTGCAATAAAGAAAATCGTTTGTTGCAAGAATAAACCAGGTTGGAGTTCAAACCCTGGTCGCCTTAAACGCCGCCAGAAGATCCTGTCGGACTTACAAATGAGTTCAGAAATGGCTGGATTTGTTCGTAGTAGCGCATGTTTGCGCGTTCCTGAAATCAAGTAACGGCGTATAAATTCGCCTACTACGAACGAGAGCGCCTCTTGTGAGCTTAACAAACGGATTCGAATTTGTTTGTAGTCAATGCCGCAAGGCATGTTCTTATGTTTTTTGCCTCAGACTGCATCACCAAGCACAGGAAAACAAATCGTTCCCGGCTACTTCAGAAAAACCAATATCACAGCAAGCAGAATGAATATTGCTCCCGTCGCCAGCTTGATCCTTCCGGTATTTCTTCCAAGCCAGGCGGAAAGATGCTTCTCCGATATCCCCGCGAAGAACAGCATGAAGACGACTATCAGCGGAACAATAAATGCAATATTGTAGAACACCAGCATCGAAACGGCCTTCATCGTCACGCCCTGCGTGTTCACGATGAATATGACCGTCGGCAGATATGTCTGTCCGGTACAGGCAAGTTCCAATACCGATACCGAGAACCCGATCGCCGCCGCTCCGATCACGTAGTGCCTGAGCCTGACATTCTTCCTGATGACCTCGTTGATCTTCATGCGGATTCCGTCGTCGAGTTTCAGTCCCATGTCCTTGATCGACCCACGCCTGATCCTTATATAGTCAATGATATTTAGAAGTCCAATGATGGCGGCGAGCAGTGCTCCGGAGTAATACACCGCCTCGGTCAGATACGGGAGGGACTGCAAATAATCCACGAACTTCAGGAATCCCAGTCCAATCAGAAGATATGTTGCGAACACCGCAAATGTGAAACTCGCACCGACCAGAATTATTTCCTTCCTTCCATATTTGAGCAAGGACAGATATGACAGCAGAAATATTATCGTAACAAATGCGCAGGGATTGATACCGTCAATAAGACCGGCGGAGATGACGGCAGTCCCGCCTATCCTGTCGAACCGGTTCGATATCGCCCTTTCCGCCTGGAGAAGTTCGTCCACCGTGAACACGGGCGTAGGTTCCTTGTCGGCGCGTTTCATGGCATCGGACACTTTCACCAAAATGTCGATATCCTTGAAAGCCTTCTCACCTACGAGCGACTCTTTGCCGAAAAATACCGCAGGTGTCGCCAGATGCAGGTTGTCAGGTTTAGCATACCTGATGCACAGGGCTTCGTTCATCACCTTGGCATCATTGTCGGTGATCTTGCTGTGGAATATTTTCAGCTGGCCCGGATATTTCATCGCGAGATAGCGCATGCTGATGTCCAGACGGGTACAGGTCCGGCATCCGGGCTTGTAGAAGTAATATATCGCCAGCGGAGTTTTTGATCTGGCACCAGCCTCCTGGACAGGAACAAATGTGACCGTGGAAAGCAGGCTTTCATTGATGAATTCGGCGTGCGGCCCGCTTTTTTCCGATGACAGTTCGGCATCGATCAGTTCGGTCAGCTTCTTTTTTATATTGTCTGTCTTCTGGGCTGTCCCGAAGGCGGTATAGAATTCTGGCACTTCGCCGGGCGGGACCTTGTATCTGGCTTCAAAGGCCATCAGCGCTTCGAAGTTCGCCGGATTCTCGAGGTCGCGTTTCAGCACCTCGATACGGTCACCGTAAAGTTCCCTGAGCTGCGGCAGGATGATGTTGTCGACCTCCTTGCATTTCTCCGGGCAGTTCTTCTCCATGAAATATATGATCCTGCACCTGTCAGCGGAAAATGCGGAGACAGATTGAGTGATCAGAAGGAACAGGAGGAATGTCTTAATATGCTTCATGCAATTATTCCATTGATATAACAGGGCTTGCCGGTTCAAATTCGACTGAGTGGAAATATAACAGGAATATCCAGTTTTTCGGCAAGTCTGTGAAAAAAGATGAAGAAATATCAGAAAAAAGCCATCTCCAGCTATCGATTTGCGTAAAATGAAGTATAGTTTAAATATCTTTTCAAAAATAGCATATAGCCGGGGGCTCTGTAAGACTTTGCTTTATTATCCTTCAATGGGCGAGATAATAAAAACAAATCCTTGTAGAAAAGGTTTGTCCCTCATCGTATTAATCATCTGTTCCATCACAGGTTTTGCGAGTTTCGCAGATGAAGCCGGAAAACCTGGAACATCGTTTGCCTTTTCCGAACTCGGGCAGAAAGCATCTGAAAAAGCTGACTCTGCTTCTCTCGGAATCAGAGCAGTTGACAACGGCGCTGAAATTGTCTGCGAACTGCAAGCCCTGGAAGCATCAGTAACACCATCCGGAATTTCAATCAAATCCACTTCCAGCACTGAAGGCGGTGGAATATTCAGCATGAAAGTCGCCGGACTTGGACGTATCGGCCACAGACTTTCACAGTTTCCAGAAAATGCATCTGTCTCGGTGTCGAATAACATTGCTCAGGTAATCCGTCCGGATTTCGTCGAAGAATACACTGTCTCAGGCGACGGCATCCGCCAGGATTTCATAGTTTCAAAGAAACCTGAAGGCAACGCTTCACTTTCACTTGCCATCGGACTCAGTGGTGCGACCGCCGAACTCTCAGCCTCCGGACTAAAAATCCGTCTCATCGAAACCGGCAGGGAATTTGCGTATTCAAGACTTCTTGTCACCGATGCCGCCGGCAAAACACTTCCCGCCGAATTCAAAATAAACTCACAGGATGAATTTGTTGTCAGTGTCGACGACTCCAATGCTATTTATCCGATCCGTATAGATCCGACAATCAGTGACAATAATTGGATTGGCATGGACGGAATTGCAGGTGTCAACGGCGTTGTCTACGTCCTCACTTGTGACTCATTCGGAAACCTATATGTGGGCGGAGCCTTCACTACCGCTGGCGGAGTCACTGCAAACCACATTGCCAAATGGGACGGCTCAGCGTGGAGTGCGCTCGGCTCGGGAATGAATGATAGTGTTTTTGCCCTCACTTGTGACTCTTCCGGAAACCTTTACGCTGGAGGATACTTCACCACTGCCGGAGGGGTGTCAGCGAACTATATCGCCAAATGGGATGGTTCCTCGTGGAGCGCTCTCGGATCTGGAATGGACCATTATGTTCTTGCCCTAGCCGTTGACGCTTCTGGAACCCTATACGCCGGAGGATGGTTCAGCGCCGCTGGTGGGGCTACAGTATACAACATTGCCAAATGGAACGGCTCAGCATGGAGTACTCTTGGTTGGGGATTTGACGCCGGCGTCTTGACTCTCGCCGTTGACACTTCTGGAAACCTTTATGCTGGAGGATTCTTCGTCTACTCTGGAAAAGGACATGTAACCGGCGGAATAACATTCAACGGCATTGCCAAATGGGACGGCTCCTCATGGATCCCTCTAGGCTGGGGATTAAACGACGGCGTCACTGGAATCGCATTGGACTCTACCGGAAACCTTTACGCGGGAGGACGGTTCACCTTCGCTGCTGGGGTATGGGCGAACCATATTGCAAAATGGGAAGGTTCCTCATGGAGCGCTCTCGGATCAGGAACGTCAGGAATGGATGTACAGAATATTCTTGCCCTCTCAGTTGATTCTTCTGGAAACCTATACACCGGAGGGAGATTTAGCGGTGCAGGTGGCAAGGTTTCAGCATATTTGGCAAAATGTGTCATCCCAGCGATTTTGACGATGGCTGTTTCAGGCAATGGAACCATATCTCCGAGCGTTGGAAGCAGTTCTGTAAACAAAAAAACAGCAATACCAATTAGCGCCACAGCGCAAAGCGGATATCATTTCGTCAATTGGACAAAAACTGGTAATGCTGTTATTGATGATGTAAATATCTCAAGCACGTCGGTTGTCCTTTCCGCCGATGCAACCGTCACTGCGAATTTCGCAAGAGACACCGCCACCCTGACGATATCCCATATAGGCTCAGGAAATGCCACTCTCTCAGACGGGAGCAATGCTAAGAACATTAATACCTTGTCTGCCACGACAATAAAGGCGATACCTGCTGCAGACTGGCATTTCGTGGATTGGACACTTATATCAGGCTCTGCCAACATTACGAATACAAAACTGGCATCAACAACTGCAACGCTGATCGGCGACCATGGTTCTGCGGTTGAAATCCAAGCCCAATTCCTGCATAATCAGGCAGCTCTGACTATGGCCACTAATGGACATGGCTCCACCACTCCTGATATTGGGACAAGCAACATTGATACGAAAACCTTAACGTCAATTTCTGCTAGTCCTGACACAGGATACCATTTCGTCAACTGGACAAAAAGTGGAGGTGCGACAATCACAGATCCCCTTCTTGACAATACGACTGTTTCATTAACCTCGGCATCAACAGTTACCGCTAACTTCGCAATCAACACAAAAACTGCTACATTTGGACATGGTGACAACGGGACAGTATCGGGAGTTTCTCCTCAAACTGTCAATTATGGCTCAGACACAGCCGACGAGATAACCGCCATACCTGCTGACAACTATCATTTTGTCAACTGGACAGGTACCGGAGGGTTCGAGTCTACTGACAATCCGCTAATAGTAAAAAATGTCACTCAGGACATGACGATAACCGCGAACTTCGCACGTAACACTGAGACGCTTACCGTTAATAAAGTCGGGCTAGGCACACTGACAGGCTCTGGAACGTTCGATACTCAGACTACAAATCATACTATCACTGCGACGCCTGATGCTGATTATGCTTTCATCAACTGGACAATCTCAGGCGATGGGACGATAGCCGATGCAGATTCCGCGACCACCGATGTGACACTCACCAGTCCGCGCCATGGCACGACTTTCACCGCAACTGCGAACTTCTTCAATGAGACGACCAACACCTTGAATTCAGGCGACAGCACTCCCCTGCTCTCCGACAGCAAAGGGGGCACTAAGGTCTACAAGATAAACGTGCCAGACAGCAACCAGAAATACCTGACTGCGACGCTCACCGGCGTGACTGCGCCGGACGACTGCGACCTGTATGCGAGATTTGGGAAGATTCCATCGCTGCAGACATATGCCTACAGGTCAACCAACGTCGCAGGAAACAATGATACTATCACCATCCAGTATCCCTCCGCCGGCGACTGGTATTTCATGATCTACGCATATGACGGCTACAGCGATGTGACCTTCAGCGCAAGCTATGGCACCGACCTGCCCGACAAGCCGACGAACCTGGAAGCCACAATTTCCGGGGACAGGACACAAGTCAATCTCACCTGGGATGCGGTTGCAGGCGCCGATTCGTACAACCTATACCGGTCAAAGATAAATTCATTGGAGAACGCTGTAAAACTCAACTCAGACCCGATACTTGATCTCACTTATGCTGATCCATTCGCTGGAACATATTATTATTATTTCGTGACTGCGGTTGATGGCGGCAAGGAAAGCGGTTCCAGCGATCCTGCAAAAGCGGATCCTGCCCAGGACACAATAACAAAGACGTTGATAAATGAAGTTGTTCTTACCGGAATCGGCGGTTCAGTTGGAGAGACGAAGACATACTCAATCAATATACCCAATGATCTCCAGACCTTGCTTGAGATAAAGATTTCAGGTGGAACCGGAGACTGCGATTTCGCCGTAATTGATCCTGATGGAAAGATCGTGAAGCGCAAGACCGGCATGAGCAACAATGAGACTGTACAGATAAGCGGAAATCCTCTGGTTGACGGGGACTGGCTGATCCGTCTTTATGGCGTGACGGAATATTCCGGGCTGACACTGGTTGCAAAATACAGCATGCAGACAGCAACGCCTCCTGCGCCGACCAGCGTGAAAGCGAGCGACGGACTCTTCGATGACAAGATACTTGTAACTTGGACAGCCACTCCCGGGGCTACAGGATACAAGGTTGGAAGGAAGAACAGTCTGGCTGACACTGACTTCGCAGAGGAATTTGAAACGGCAAATAATATTTTCGAGGACAGCTCCAAGGCCGTGCTCGATGCCGAACCCGGAACGCCATTCTTCTATTTTGTAAAGGCGAAAAATTCCGTGGACTATGGCAAATACAGCACCGGCGATTCCGGATACCGGATGAAAGACCCTCTGGTTCCCAAAGCCCCGAAGGCGTCTGACGGCACATATTTCGACAAGATACAGGTGACCTGGAAAAAGGTGGCAAATGCCACATCCTATATCGTCTACAGGACCGAATCACCTACAGCCGTTCCTGATCCGGACACAGACAGGATTGGCGAAACCACGGCGCTGTTCTATGACGACATGGGCGACAAGATCCTGCCTCCTGTGGACGGCGGAGTCCTTGTCCTGAAGAAATACTACTACTGGATCGCGGCGAAAAACAAGTCCGGAACCAGCGCAGTAAGCAAATGCAACGATGGATACATTTCAAAGAAGGGACCGGCGACAGTCTCTGCAACCAATGGCACGTATTCAAACAAGATCACAGTGACCTGGAGCGCAGTACCTGGCGCAACAGCCTACGACGTATACCGTTATGATGATAAGAACCTAAGTATCCATAAAGCCAAGGTCGGCAATGCAGTAACCACTACTTTCTGCGATGATACCGTAATCCAGGACATGCCATTTTATTACTGCGTGAAAGCCAAGTATGGCGTTAAATACGACAGCGATCCCAGCCGTACTGCAATAGGATTGGCATTGGCCTCGGGAATGCTACCTCCAGTACCTGTTTCCCTCACAGATAATGTTTCAAAAAGTATTCCGGACAATGATCCGGGAAGCTGGACATATTATTCCATCGATGTCCCAATGGGAACAACGCGCCTTGTCGCAACGCTGACTGGAACAGGTACGGACAAAAACAACGACTGCGACCTCTTTGCGAGGTTCGCATACTTCCCCTCAACCAAGTCATATGGCGCCAAGGGTGTGGAAAGCATCACAGGCAACACGGAAACTATCACAATCAGCAATCCGGCCACAGGGACATGGCATTTCCTGCTCTACGGATATACCGCATACACGAATGTCACTCTGACGGTTAAATGCTACAAGGTAGCGGACATAGTCCTTGCCAGCATTCCTTCGAATGATCTTGCGGTTCCATTCACCGCAACGTTCACAGGCCAGGTCGTCGACGGAGACGGCAAGGGCATACCGAATATTATCCTGCAGGTCAGGAATCCGATCACGGGACAGACAAGTTTCCTGAAGAAAACCGATAAGAACGGTTTGTTCATGTACTCAGCGCTTGTCAACAGCGAAGGCGAGCACACGTTCGACTTCTTCTTCAATGACATGCCTGATACTGCGAAAGGAACCGCGAGCCATACGGTCGCCGCGAGAAAAGGATGTATAGCAGACAGTTACTTTGACATTTCATGCTATCTGCCTGCGAAACCCGTTCCCCTGACAGATCATGCCGTCATCATGGGATTGCAGCATTTACTTGATACCCGGAACGGCTGGGACGAGGATGATATCGACGTCGACTATGCGAAAAAATGGGTGGAAAATACATTAGTTAGTGCCTGACCGAAAACGTAATATTTTCAAAAAGCACAGTACACAATAGCCCGGATTTATCGATATACTCTGTCGTCAACGCTTTCACTTTGGGAAAAAGTTGATAAATCTGATAAAATCATCTTCTAGTAGTATT
>JANYBI010000388.1 GCA_025360875.1 Lentisphaerota bacterium | reverse complement strand
AATACTACTAGAAGATGATTTTATCAGATTTATCAACTTTTTCCCAAAGTGAAAGCGTTGACGACAGAGTATATCGATAAATCCGGGCTATTGTGTACTGTGCTTTTTGAAAATATTACGTTTTCGGTCAGGCACTAACTACGAACAAACACGCAGAATCCGCACTACTAATCCTGAGGTTTCAGCTTAAAACCTAACACATAAAACTTAACACATAATTCTTCGTGTCCTTCGTAGTGAGAAAATCCTATATGAACCTGAAGTCCGGAGTTTCGCCATCCTGTATCACCTTATGCACCTCGTCCCACATTTTGTCCTGGTACGAACGGCAGGTGTAGAGACCGAGCAGTGAGAATTCCAGCGTGACAGAGGCGCGTTTCCGGATCAGTCTTTTTCCCTGAAACTTTGAAACCAGTTCCCCGTAGACTTTCGCAAGTTCCTTGCGTTTCCCGTCACTGGTGAAAATTCCGCCGTGGTTGGAGATGTCGTTTGCCTTGGGCATGTCGAATGCAGGCCAGTTGATGAAACCGTTGGCATGCGGTATCAGCGTGTCCATCAGCTCCCTCGTGTAATCCGCATGTTCCTTCTCGCTCCTGTAGGGAAGCTCGCCGAGGAAACGTGAAGCACCGCCGCCATACCATCCGAATTCCTGGACGACGACAGGCTTTCCGTAATGATCCATCCTCGCGTTGCCTATGCACGAGCTGAGCCAGTATTTGAGCGGTTCGCCGCCATCGAGCGGATCACCGCGTCCGCCGGGCACGGCCTGGCAGGCAGGATACGGATGGAACGTGACGAAATCGAACAGATCATGCAACGCACGATTGTGGAACCCGTTCGCGAGCCAGAGATCCTGGTCAGGAGACGACCAGGTGTTGTTGCCGCAAACGATCATCTTTCCTGGCGCAGCAGAACGGATCGCTTCGCACTGGCGTTTGCACCAGGCATAGCCGCGGTCGTTCAGATAATTGCGGAAGTCGTAGGCGCAGATGTCGAACGGCTTCTCGATAAATTTTATGGAGCCGGGCACGTCGTTGAACGATGCGAACTTCGCAGAATACACCTTGTTCATCGTCTCAACAGTTCCATACCTATTTTCGAGCCATTGCGGCCAGCGGTCCTTGAGTTTCAAATCAGTCTGGTTAGCGTTGATCGCGCCCGGAGTGACCATGTGCGACTCGTTGTCGAAGAGAAGTTCGTTACGCAGATCCCAGGCCCATATGGCGGGATTATCCTTATAATGTCCTGCAAACGCCTCCCAGAAGAGGCAGTCGTTGTCGAGCGCCTTCCCTGAATCGGCGAGTATCGGCATGTCGAACCAGTCGTTTCCGCCGAGGTAGCCGCCGACAGGCATCAGATATACTCCGTGCTTTTCCGCGAGTCCGATGAACGTATCCCAGTTCTTCATCCCTTCAGCCTTCAATCCCGTCTTCGGATCGAAGACCTGGTTGACGCCTATCGCCTGGCGCACGCAGTTGAGCCCTAGTTCCGCCATGATGCCAAACCTGCGGTCGCAATCCGAAGCATCAAAATGCTGGAACAGGTTCCCCTGCCCCGGATGCAGATCATTCAGCGTATTTGCGCCTATGGGCGTTATGAACTGGCCGGAACCTTCAAGTTCGAAATTCCATCTGTCACTGGATACTTTTACAGCTTTCATTTTCTTTCTCCTGCTATTTATGGCGCATCAAGATACATGACTTCGTGAAAATGGCAATAATGCGTCGCTACGCCTTGAAAACTTTTTATAAAATGTTATCATTTTCATTGGCAATATTGATAACAATAAGCGCCCTCCTCCACTATTAGATAAATTCAAAATTCTAAGGAGAAAACAATGGGAAACAAATCACTGCCCCCTCTTATCGCCACGATGGCACTGCTCATCGCCATGAATCTTCAAATACCTTCAGGCGCAGCCGCCCAAGATCAGATTCCGCATATGAAAGCTGTCGGAGTCCTGGGGAACAGTTCCGGCCTGAGCGAAAAGCCGGTCCCTTTCGCCATGTATACAGGTATCGCGATCGATCCCAAAAAACGTGTCTATCTGGCGGGTGCCGCGCAGGGCATAGTGGTTACAGACGCCATCGGCAAATGTCTGGCAATCATACCTCTGCCAGAAAGCGAAGGCTTCACCATCAAGTCGCTTCTCGCCCTTGTCGAAGGCAAAGTCTACGTGGTCGCGATGAGGGACAACGGTTTTGCCAGCGCGCTTTTCGCAATTGACACCGCGCAGGATGATCCGAAAAAGATGACGGCCGTCAAAGTGGATAGCGGTCCCGGCCACTGGGCAGTCTCCCCAACACCAGACAAGGCCGGACGCGTAGTCATAGGAAAATCCGTCGTGGAGAAATCGTCATATTCAGCCGAGGCATTGGATCCGAAGGAAGAAAAACCTGTCGTCCTTTTCACGCTTGAGCACCCCAAGGGGGCGACGCGCCCATGGAACCATGCAATCCAGGCGCTGCCAGACGGAACAGTGAACATCGCCCATGCCGGAGGAGTCAACTGGCATGGACGCTACAAGGCTGACGGAACGCGCATAGGCGACGCCATCCCGGGACAGCTCTTCGAAGGCTACCGCTACAACTTCGGTTACTCGGGCGGTCTCAGCCGCATGTCCGCAGACGGGACGAAGTCCGAGCCGGGCGACTGCGGTGCCGAATACCAGGAACCCAGGATGTTCACCCAGATCGCCAAATCCGGCAACTGGTATTATCTCTCAGGGCGCGGCGGCGCGACTATAAGCGACTGGAAGGACAGCAAATTCGTGTATAAGCGCAGGATCGGAGGAGTGTTCATCGAAGATTTCGCGATGGCCGGCGGCGAACTCCGTGGAATCGCCTACCAGCTGATCGGCTCGCTCAATATCCCTCATGCCATCCACATCCCGACACAGCAGTCGGTCGGAGAGCCATTGGATGTTGCACACTATTTCCATGACCGGACCATCATGACTGTCGTTCCTGTCCACGACAAGGGGCTGGTCTGCGTCTACCAGAAGTCAGACAAGAAGATCGGCGTCTGCTATTCGGGCAGCGACAGGGGCTGGGAGTTTGATCTTGAGACGCCTGAGCTGAAGGAAGTAGGACAGGCGACAATCCTCGGGAAGGACATCCTTGTGGCGGATCCGGCATCGGGGACGATCTGGAAGCGCCCGCTGCTCGACAAGACCGCCGCATTTACAGCATGGAAGACAAATCTCCCGGGAGTCATCGGCCTGAGCGCCCTGCCCGACGGATCGGGCGTATTCGCCGCAACGGCCACCAAGGTCATGCGAATTTCGCAGGACGGCTCGAAAGTGGAATGGGTGACTCCGGATTCATGGAAGGGGATACGCCGTATTGCCGCCACCATGAAGGAACTTTACGTATGCGATGAGGCGAACAGCATTGTCGACAAGATCGACATCAGCAACGGCGCCTATATCGCCGACAACGGCAATGGCCGGATCATAATAGTCACGACAAGCGCTTGGCGTCCTGATATAACGGATCTGCCTGTCGACGACGACTCGCCGGTGAAAGCCGTCCAGATCCCCTTCACCGCACCTGCGAAAGGCCGTCTGAGCCTGAACATCTTCAGCTCTGCAAATGATGTGACGGTACGACAGCTGGCATGCGCCGCCGACTCCGGAAATCCTGTCATATGGGATGGCATTGACATGTATGGGGAATGGGCGAAGCCCGGAACATACAGATACAACGGCGCCATAGTTCCAAAAATGTCCCTCAGATACATAACCAGCCTCAGCCAGAGCGGTGTCCCACCATACCGCACTATCGATGGCAAAGGCAGCTGGGGTGGAGTGTGGTATTTCGTGACCGACATCTGCCCTGTTACCGCTTCGCCCGACAGCGACATAATCGTATTGTGGGGATTCGAGGAAGGCGAAGGCGGACTCATCCGCATGAGCCAGGACGGCGAAGTCAGATGGAAGCAGCATCTCTCCTGGTGGATGAAGGCGACGATGATGGGTGTCTGCAGCGACGGCAAGAACATATACATCGCCGGCGCATCGGCGATGAACGCTCCGGAAGGCGCCGGAAACTACAGCGGAAAGGTCAACAGGCCATTCCTGTGGCGCGTCGACGCTGAGAACGGTGCCATGAAGCTCTACTCGAAAGATCAGGACAGCCAGCCCATGTACGGCGAATATCGCGAGGCCAAAGGATGGGAGATCGTCTCGGACATAGAATATTCCGACGGCAAGGTCTATCTCACGGCACCGGCGCAGGACGCGGTATTCGTGGTCAACGCGGCGGACGCGAAACTGCTTGACACCTGGAAGATCAGCAAGGCATCCGGCATCGCCTTCAAGGATCCTGCAAAATGCTTCGTGGGAAGCGGACAGAAGATAGTGGCGGTGGAGGCGGCCAACGGGAAAAACGTCCTGTTCTCCGATGCAAAGGGCGATGTCAGGGATATCGCAGTGCGCCCGGACGGAGGCATTGTTGTAAGCGTCAGCGAACCACGGCATCAGATGGTCTTCTTCGAT
This sequence comes from Lentisphaerota bacterium, assembly GCA_025360875.1. GTDB lineage: Bacteria > Verrucomicrobiota > Lentisphaeria > Victivallales > GWF2-50-93 > GWF2-50-93. The sequence continues at coordinate 2,686 of JANYBI010000388.1, read as the reverse complement.
TCGAACGGCAAAGAGGTGAAGGCCACAGGCCGCAGCGGAGGACGTCCCCTCTGCGGGAAGATGATCCGTGACTCCTTCCTGAAACCGGCAGGATTGTGCATGATGGGGAACGGCAGGATCTTCATTGCCGAGGAAGCCGCACCCAAGCGGTTCACGCGCTGGTCGCAGGAAGGCACGCTTGAGCGGGAATTCCACGGCCCATATTATTTCAGCGGGATGTTCGGGATCGATGAGGAGATACCTGAGCATGTCTATGCCGACACGCACGGCGACATCATACGCTACATACTTGATTACAATACGGGCAAATGGGAAGTCGACAGCTATTGGATCGGCGTCTACGACCCGGAAACTGGAGGCGACGGTGCGGCATCTCCAAAATGGTGGCCGCGCATCCGGCACCATGACGGCAAAGTGTGGTGGTGCGGTGGCAGCGGAGCCATCGTCGAACTGAATGACGGGAGTTTCCGATACATAGCGAGGATCATCGCGAACTGGGCGGAGAAGAAAGATGACGGCAACTACAGGGCTTCACACAAAAATACAGGTCTCAAGGGGACATGGTCCGATCTCAATGGCGACGGGAAAATGCAGCCGGAAGAATGGCAGACCACCGCCGCTCCAGGCTATCCGCTCGATGGCAACGGCCCCCAGCAGGGTTGGGGCTGGTATTTCGATCCGCAGTTCAATCTCTACACCCATGACTGGTCTGACGATCCTAAGGGCGGCGTGTGGAAAATTCCGGTTGCCGAATGGAAGAACGGCGTGCCTGTCTACAAATGGGAACAGGCGACACATGTCGGACTGACCCGGCCCGGCCTGAAGTGCGGTGCTGGAGGTGCGCGCTCCGCATTCGCCGAAAACGGCAAAGTCTATGCCTTCAACGGAGGCTACAATTCCAAGAATCTCCCAGGTGTCGGTCACGGACACGACTGGGAATTCGCGCAAGTGAGCTGCTACGACGAGGCGACAGGCAAACCTGTATGGCATGCTGGCGAACGTTGTCCGGGATATGCGAATCCTGGACAGCATTACTGTCCCACCGGATCAGCCGGAACAGTCGGCGAATATCTTTTCTGGACAGACGAGAACAGCCTGATCCACGCCTGGGACACGCAGAAAGGCCTTTATGTCGACACTCTGCTTGAAGACGTTTCGCGCAATCCCAATCCATCGGCATATACGATCTGGGTGGAGCTTTTCAACTCGCGCGTCTTCAAACATCCGAAGACAGGAAAAGTGTATCTCATGGCCGCAAGCGACGCCATCCATGTCTACGAAGTGCTTGGAACCGACAAGAAGATGCAAAGGTTCAACGGCGAATTCGAGCTGACAGAAAAGGATATCGAATCGGCAAAGAAACAGCTTGCCTCCAAATCCGGGACCAAGGCGCGTGAACTTAAGATCGCAAGGGCGGCAGCCGAACCTAAACTCGACGGGGATCCTGCGGAATTCGCAAAATCAGAAGCCGCGTCGATGGTGCTGAACGACGACGCCAGGGGAACTGCGAAACTCATGATCGACGACAAAAACCTTTATGTCTGCTTCGAGGTCAAAGATTCTTCTCCATGGAAGAATGCCGGTTCGGATATTTCCACGCTCTTCAAGACCGGCGACGAGGTCAGCATCTGGCTCGGACCTGACAACAAGCAGCGCCAGCCCGACGAGAAGGACGTCAGGATAATGTTCTCCCCTATGATCGACGGAAGGAATGCAGTGGTCGCCTTCCGTCCAAAATGGCCAAAGGCCGCAAAACCTGTTTCCTTCAAATCGCCGTCAGGAGAAGTGAAAATGGACCGTGTCGAGGAACTGCCAAATGCGAAGTGCCTGGTGAAAACAGCGCCAGGCGGATATGTGCTGGAGGGCGCGATACCTCTTGCGGACATCGGGCTCGACGGGAAAACAGGAAAGTTCGGTCTCGACATATCCATAACCTTCAGCGATCCGGCCGGCAAGGTGAACAACGCACGTCTTCACTGGGGTCGCAACGGAGCCGCGATGGTCTTCGACCTTCCATCTGAAGCGAGGCTTGAGCCGCAGACCTGGGGAGCTGGAATTGTGAAATAATCCGGGCTAGTACTTCCAATTCCCGCCCATGATATTGCAGATGATGTTCCAGTCGCCCGCCTTGTAGCCCTGCGTCGGCCTGACAGAACCATCACCGAAAAGGACTTCCCAGCCTTTATTGTGCGGCCCTATGCCGGTAGTCCCCGGAGGCTGTTCCCAGGGAAGACAATTCAGGAGCTTGTTATTGGACGGTTCCAACATCGACTTGAAGCTGCAACCTTTCACATTGTTCAACCAACTGCCATAACATGCGTACACCAGATAATAGTAACCCTCGTAGATGTTGTCGGGTGAAAGCGGCGTGCCTTCAGCGGTGTTGCGGCCTTCATAGGCCTTGCTGGAAGGCCATCCCGGGCAGATGTAGACCTTACTGTAGTTCGGGATATAGCTTGACAGGAGGCTATTGTGCAGAAAATTCGTGTTCGTGGGTGTATCGCCGATCCATTGGCGCTCAGGGATATACCAGCAGAGAGGCAGATATTGATCATAGTCCATCCCATATAGGACGAAAGCGTCATACAGCTGCTTGTTGTTGCTCATGCATAGCGCCACCTTGGCCTGCTCCTTGGCGTTTTTCAGCGCTGGCAGAAGAAGCGATGCAAGTATTGCGATGATCGCA
>JANYBI010000386.1 GCA_025360875.1 Lentisphaerota bacterium | reverse complement strand
CGAGTTCAAAGATCATGTCCGGAGGAAACCATAAGATTGTTCCGTCCATCAGTCCGAAAAAATCATGGGAGGGGACAATGGGAGGGCTTATATTGAGCATAGTGGCGGCAGTCTTTCTGGTGAAAATACTTCCAGTTCCGTACAGGATTGGTGAATTTGCGGCCGTGATGATGGGGACGGCCCTTTTCATAGGAGGTTTCCTGGGAGATCTTTCCGAGTCATCCCTCAAGAGGATTGCCGGAATAAAGGATTCGGGGAAAATTGTTCCTGGCATAGGTGGGATACTGGATCTTCTGGACAGTCTTTTACTCAATGCGCCGTTATTCTACATATTCCTTATTCCAATGATGAGATAAAAATACGTTTCGTTCTCCAGTCAGAGATTACCTTGGATATTATCTATTTTGAAAGCAGCACCATTCCTTCCTGGACCAATGCATTCACATGCATAAAGACGGAATATCCCTTTTTCATATCAGAGGTATCTGCGACATATATTGAATCAGCCCATTTCTTTGAATCAGGAATCAGTGATTCCAGCTTGTTTGGAGCTACCATGAGGAGTTTTTCATTCAGGATATAATCCTTGTTTTTAGGATATATGGCCATGTAAAGCACTTCCATCTCGACCAGATCATTGAAAAAATGGGTGCCAAGCGAAATGTCAGGAGTCAGACCCTCATGCATTGCGACTATCTCACAGAGTACTGAAGCGTTTTTAATCTGGGCGAAGGATACCGGTATTCCAAGCGCCGGCATTTTTGTCCCCCACCTTCCAGGACCTATCAGCAGAATATTCGGTTTTTCACTATTTTCCCTTTCCAAATTTGTTATGTCCCCGATCATGCTTGCGACGGAGTATCGGGCCTGCATGGACATCTCGCCATACTTTGACGGCAGGATATAGATTATCCGGTCTATCCTCTTTGAAACGCTATGTCCGATTATGGGACCGCACGTCTTCAGTATTATATTCTCCTGCTTTACATTTTTCGGACTCTGTATATCACGGACTTCCCTGGTGAACTGGAAAGGTCTGCACTGTACGATGTTTATCCTGTAATCCTTGTCGTCAATGAAGTTGCCGGTGAACTCAATGTCAACAGGATGATTGTATGCCTTTTCAAGGGTTTTCATGAGTTTCCGCATGTCACTTATGAATTTTGTGTTGGACAGGAGATTATCGAAAGTCAGTATCCAGGTGAATACGTCCTTCAAGTTCATAGATTTTGCCCGTTCCTCCGTCTCCGTGTCGTTTGACGCGAAGATATCCATGGGAAGGTCAGATGTAGATTTCGCAACCTGCTCGAATTCTACGGACTTGTGGCTGTTGTCCCTCATATCGAGCACATCGACGATCTTCTGGGTGTGTTTTCTGACTTCCTCGAACGTGGCTTCCGGACGGAGCAGGGGGGCGTTGACCGCCACGATCCTGGTGTAGTCGTTGCCATGCTGTTCGACAGCCCTGGTACCCAGTCCGAAAACAAGCCTAAGCACTCCTTCCTCAGGATCTATCTTGCTGTTCCAGACGAAAGGGTTGAATGAATATCCGACGCCGGCTATCTGAGGGAAATAATAGTCCCCATAATATTCGCCCGAAACTCTCTGCACAAGGAGAGCCATCTGCTCATCCTTGTTGAGGAGTCCCCTGTGAAGACGGTAGGAAAGAGCATCCTTGCTCATAGTGCTGGCATAGACAGTCCTGACAGCGTCTATGAACGCGTTGAGTCTCTGCTCAGGAGTTCCATGGTTTGCACAGAATATGCTCTCATACTTGCCGGAGAAGGCATTTCCGTATGCGTCTTCAAGAAGACTGCTTGATCTTACAATTATAGGAGACTGTCCGAAATAATTGAGTATTTCCCTGAACTGGTCTATGATGTTTGAAGGAAATTTACCAGTTAGAAGTTTTTTCTGTATCTCCTCGGCTTTTTCATACATGTGATCTCCGGGATCCCTCTGGATTTGGCGTCTCTGCCACCAGCAGTCATTTTCGATGACGTATGTGTAGAAAAGGTCGGATCCTATGAAGAAAGAGTCGTGGGATTCCAGTTTTTTCTCCCATTTCCGATCAGTCTTCATCAGTATGGACTGGGCGAGCAACATTCCCACGGATTTTCCACCTATCAGTCCTGTTCCTATCATGCGTTTCGATATGGAAATTAGGTCTGATACCTCGAAATACTTTTCGCATAGTTCAGAAACAGTCTCATCCCGGGTTATTATCATCTTGATAAGTTGTTTCTTAAAGGCGTACGCCTCGGCGGGGATCTCCTTTCTCTGCTGTATCCTTTTCTGCATCTTTCTCGCCTGTATGAGAGTGTTAGTCCAGACGTCCTGCCTGTCAATGTTGGCATCCAGCCAGGGCTGAGGGAGCTTTGTCAGGATATGCGAGACTATGGTACTCTTGTTGACAGGTCGGAAGATACCCTCTTCCATGCTGTGCAACATGTATAGGGTCGGAGAATAGCGGTTCAGCACCTTTATAGGGAGAATATAGAGTTTTTTTTCGCTTTTGAACACGTCGAGGACCACCTGTGCGGTCTTATGTATCGCCTCAGTCGCGACGGGTGTCTGGTGGTTTCGCAGGAGAAGGAAATATGCGACTGTATCCAGCGAATACAGATAGGGACAGGTAAGCATAAAGAAGTTACCTAGCATTCGGTCGCTGTACCAGTCGACGGCCAGATCGGAGAGGCAGTCGAATATATAACAGGCTCCAACGCCGTGTTTTTCGATTATCCTGAATATCTCCGATATGAACTGCTCAAATCCCTGCCGGGGATCCAGTTCGTAGCATGTGGCCTTTATATTGCTTGGGAGCAGATGGCTGTGCTGTGCGAACCTGAGATAAACGAGATCCTTTCCGTCAGCCAGGCAGGCTTTGCAGAAAGGTATCACGAAAGATTTATAGTCTTCTATGCTATCAGCCTGCCAGACGACATTGACGCCGGCAAGTATGCCCTGCAGCGTATGGTCAAGGGAGGGAAGTCCCGAAGAGAATTTCAACTCATCCTTCTGCATTTTAATTCTCCTTAAATTAATACTTTAATCAAAATACCTTGGAAACTGCGATTATTCAACATCTTGGACAGATTGGCAATGGACGGATCCAACATATATTATAAAGAAAGGACAAACTTGTTTAAAAGTTCCTTCTGGGACGAAAATAACAGGAGACATTTTAGCAAATGAGTAATTCCAGTCAATCCTCATCACTTCCTGTCAATGGTATCTCACACGGCTGGATCAGACCAGTAAACCATCCCGATTTTAACATTGGGATCAATGGGCAGAATGTCGTGCGTTATCTGCGTTTCGGTCGCAAAGTTTACGTAGACAGGCTTGAACTCAGTCCTCACATCGCCGGTCGCTGGGTGCCCGGAGTACCCACGCATCCGGCGCATGTCACGGTTTCGACCTTAGACCTCAAAACAGGATACTGGAATGTGATCAAGGATGTGGAATTGCCGTCGGATCCGCGCATTAGCGGTGAGGGATTGCATCAGGAATTGACCATTCAGGAGATGGAGAAGAGGCTGAAGGAGGGACTGAAGGTAATACACAGGATCGAGCTTGGAGGAGTGCAAACCGATCTTTTGCGTGTCGAGTGTGATCGAGAACACCCAGTGTGGCCGAATCATGGAGAGTGCAATGGATCTCCGTTCAGCGTACCGTTTGGCACGCTGGACACACTGGTGGCTTTTGGTCAAGCACCCGAAGGAGAGATACCCCTGCCGGAATATCTGCCTCCTCTGGAAGTTGGCACCGTACAGGCGTCCGCACCTGCAGGTATGGGGGTGGAAGTTCTTCCTTGGATCGTGAAGTTTCAGAGCGATAAGTTTTCGATAGGATTCTCTATGATCCGTCCAGAGATCCTTCACTTGGGATGGGATGGAACCGGAAGCGGGCGTGCAGGTGATAATCGAGTTTTCCGTACCCGTAGCGCCGGACTTTATACAGGTTTGAGCGGTCCTGTGCTACGCACGTTTCGAGGAGATTACGGAGCGAATCTGTGGACCGGACGAGTAGATGTCAAGGGAAACAAGATTTACTATCGTGACCTGCATTGCGGGCAGGGAGTGATTATTGATGCAACATTCACTGTTACAGTTGATGGATTCCACTTGGAGTTGAAGCAACGCTCTGATCATTCCATCCCCGTTATAGAGTTCGAAACTTGGAGATTGAACTGGAACTGCGGAGAGGCCATGACCGCCGCCGCCGTGCCAACCCTGCATCCCGGTCGCAACGGTGAGGTTGAAATTCCGATGTTCTGGGCAGGAGACGGAAATGGCTGTCTGAGATGTGAAAAACTCAGTGGTGAAGCCTACCTGCAGATAGAAAGTTACCGTTGCCAGAACGCCGTGGCAGGAGGTCTGATCCAGGGAATACGTCCGGTACCGGAAAGTGGACAAATTATACCTGCCGCGGAACTGGTTTCTAATTGGAAATTCTCAGTGGCCTCATTTGAACCGATACGTCAGACTGAAAAAGGTCTTTCCGCTGCTCTGCGTCGTCATTGGGGTTCAATATATTCCTGTTTCCGTCCGGAACTTGGAGGATTCTCAAACAATGCCGTATCTGTGAACTGTCATGTCAACCAGCATTGCCCAAACGAAATAATCCCATTTACACAGATGCCGGAAAGGGGGCCGGATCCGCTGAGACTCTACCGTTTTACCCTTGAACGCGCTCTTCTCGGAGGAGGAGGATACGGATTCTGGAGAAATCTCTATTTAGACTCGGATCCCATTCTTGTTTCCGGTGTCGGACGCTGTTTTCAGGTACGACCGGACATGAATTGGCTTCGTCGCATCGAGTCCGGTCTCATACAGGCCATAAACCGTATGCTTGGTACCATAGGATGCGAGGGAATGGTCGTCTGTCGGGACCTTTCAGGTAATAGCGGAACATATAGATGGAGTTCCAATGCAATGGACGTAGTTGGGTTCGGGCACATGGATGCCTACGTTAATGCATGGAGTTATAGGGGATTACGCAACGCAGCAGCATTGTTGATGTTTCTGGATCATAAAGAACTCTCCGCACGCTGTGCAAATGCAGCAGAAGTTCTTCGGGAGGCATATCCTAAATATCTGCTTAATCATGAAACCGGCTGGGTGGCAGGATGGCGTAGTCGTGATGATAAACTCCATGACGCCGCCTACCTGTGGGTCAACGTTGTGGCAATTGCCTTCGGATTACTGCCAGAAGATGTGGCGACGGAAGCGTTGCGCCGTCTGGAGAAGTTGCGTCATAAGGTAGGGGCTGGACATGCTCACTTCGGAATGCCTTTTAATCTGCTTCCGATTCCGCCGGAAGATCACATGCTTCCTTTGATCCATGGACGTTATACACCCACATTCGAGAATTACACTGATGGAGCCATGGGTTCCTGTTTCTGCATGTATTATCTCAGGGCAATGGACATTCATGGACTCAAAGAAGAGGCGGAACATATTGTGAAAGACCTTGAAATGGGTTATGAAAGAGGTCATTTCAATGGTGGAGTCGGAAGCGGGGTGGAATTCTACCGCTGGGATGGTGTACCGACCGGATATGAGGGCAGTTTTGTAGCTAACTGGTCACCTCTCTACGCTATCGCCATACATCGTGGTCTGTTCAGTCCAACCACCCCGGAGTGGTGGATGGAATGCTAAAATAATTAAGGGTGCTGTTAAAGATTATGGAAATAGGATTGAACAGCACATGTTATCTTGAAGTTATATATTTTCCGGTCTATCTTCCTGCGAAATTACCACATAGGATGAAAGGATAATCAATATCGTGAAGAATAAGATTTCCGCCCGCGAAAAATGGTTTGCCTTGCTCCGAGGCGAAGATGTCGGTCCAATGGCCAGCCCTCTATGCGATGACTGGGCTTTGGATATTCCGTACCAGTGGCCATTTTCAGAACCGGACCCGCTTCCACCCGGTAACAGGTGGCATAGTCTCAGCCAGCAAATGGCCATGGCCGGCCTGTGCGGCTGGGATCCGACTTTTCTCGCAGGTATTGACTTCCCGGTAAGCAATCAGGATACCGTCGGTGAAACCAAGTCTACTCCGATTCCCAACGGTACCCGTTATGACCAGCGCATTCCGACGCCGCTTGGAGATCTTACGAGTACTTGGGAAGTGAGTGTTACAAATCATACCCTTAAACACCTCCTTTCCACCGAAGAAGACTACAAACGCATGGCTTGGCTGACACAGCAGCAGTGCAACTACGACGAGACAGTGTCTATTCAACAGGGTCAGCAGTTGAGAAAAGCCATCGGAGACAAAGGTGTCCTCGGCATATGGTTCGCTCCGCCCATCGAGGGTAGTCTTAACGGTGACGAAAAGTTCTATCACATGGTTGACTTTCCCGACACCATCCGCGAATTATGGAATGCCCAGCGTGAACTGACATTCAAAAAAATGGAGACATACCGCAAAGCCGGCTACGACTACCTGTTTTACTGCGTCAACGGCACTGAATGGGGATCTCCGGATTACTTCCGCGACTATGTACTGGACGACACAAGGGAAATTTTCCGGCGGTGGCGGAAACTGGGAGGGTTCATCCTCTGGCACAGTTGCGGACAGATCAAAGCCTTCGTCGAGCAAGGGTTCTATAATGAACCCGGACTGAGGCCGGAGATTTTCGAGACGATGTCTGAGCCTCCAGTTGGAAACCTGCCCAGCTTGAAATGGGGACGAGAACGCATTGACCGCAGCATTATCACCAAGGGAAACATGCCTCTCAACATTCTGTTGCAGGGAACACCGGAGCAGGTACGTGCCGATGTCCGCCGCATCAAGGAAGAGACCAAAGGATATCGCCACATTGTCGGACTCAGTGACGATGTGTTACGCAACACTCCGCTCGTTAACTGCAGGGCATATGTAGAGGAATCCCGCACGCGGTAGATTTACGGTAATAATGGTATTATGAAAAAACAAAATTCCTATAAGAAATGCTTGATAAAACCATCATTTCATGTAATCTAACGGACTTCGATTAAAATTCCCTTGTCATAAACTGTTTTGGATGGATTCCTTTATGTCAATAGATAATATAAACAATTACTATCCCGAGAAAAAGGGACTGTACGATTTTGCCAACGAGCATGATTCGTGCGGAGTAGGATTTGTCGCGAATATAGACGGTACACGCACCCACAAGATCGTAGAGCAGGGGATTGAGGTACTTGTCAAACTTCTGCATCGTGGTGCGGTCGGGGGAGACGCGAATACCGGAGACGGAGCCGGAATACTTTCCCAGATTCCCGATGAGTTTTTCAGGAAGGCGATGATTTCCCTGAATGTTGAGCTTCCGCCTGCGGGCCAATACGGTGTCGGCATGGTTTTTCTTCCAGTCGACCAGAAAGTTTCCAAAAAATGCATTGCTTCAATAGATAAAAGCATAAAGGGTGAAGGGCTTGACGTGCTTGGATGGAGGGATGTGCCTACGGACGACAGTTCGCTTGGAAAGCTTGCCAAGGACACTCAGCCTGTTGTGAAGCAGGTATTCATAGGGAGGAAGAAGGAGGGGCTTGACATTGAGGCTTTTGAAAGGAAGCTTTATGTGATACGTCGCATAGCGGGGAAGTATGTCTCAGAGATTCCAGGATCTGAAGATCCTTTTTATATTGCAAGCATGTCCTGCAGGACTATCGTCTACAAGGGGCTTCTGATAGGATCCCAGCTTCCGAAATATTATCCGGATCTCACGGACAAGGATTTCAAAAGCGCCCTTGCTCTCATACATCAGAGATATAGTACAAACACATTTCCGACTTGGCCTCTTGCCCAGCCGTTCCGGTATCTTGCCCACAACGGTGAGATCAATACGCTGAGAGGGAATATTAACCAGATGAGAGCCAGGGAGAACAATTTCGAATCCGAACTCTTCGGAGAGGACATCAAAAAACTTCTCCCCGTGATACAGGAGAACCAGAGTGATTCGGCATGCCTCGACAATGCCCTTGAACTGTTCAATTCCTGTGGAAGATTCCTTCCTCATTCCATGATGATGCTCATTCCCCAGGCCTGGGGTGAAAAATACAGGCTTAGCCATGATCTCAAGGGATTCTATGAGTTCCATGCCGGGCTGATGGAGCCGTGGGACGGTCCTGCGGCAGTCGCTTTTTCGGATGGAAAATCGATAGGGGCGATGCTTGACAGGAATGGACTCCGCCCTGCAAGATACACCATTACTACCGATAACTTTATGGTTTTAGCATCGGAAACAGGTGTCCTTGACATTCCTACGAACAAGATCCATAAGAAAGGGCGTCTCCGTCCCGGACAGATGATTTTCGCCGATCTAGAAAAGAAAAGAGTGTTGTTTGATTCTGAAATAAAGGCCCATGTGGCAAGACGCCAGCCGTACCGCCGATGGGTTGAGGAAAATAAAATACTCCTGCAGGGTCTTTTTGATTCCATAGTGCCTGTGAAGGTGGATGAGACAACCATTCTCGAAAGGGAAATGCTTTTCGGATATACCCGTGAGGATGTGAATATAATTCTGCAGGAAATGGCTGAAACCGGACACGAGCCGACGGGTTCCATGGGAAATGATGCTGCCCTTGCCGTCCTATCTGAAAAACCGCAGCTTCTTTTCTCCTATTTCAAGCAGCTTTTCGCGCAGGTTACGAATCCCCCGATTGATTCGATCCGTGAAGAGCTTGTGATGAGCCTTACGACGTTTCTCGGCAACTGCGGGAACGTCCTGAAGGAAACTCCCCAGCATGCACATCTTGTCAAACTTAAAAATCCAATTCTCACAAACGAGGACCTTGAACGTCTCAGGGCTTCCCATCTTTCTTCATTCCAATCGGTTACATTGAAAATTTCATTCCCGGCCGGAGGGGATGCAAAGGAACTGGAATCTTCCATTGACAGTCTTTGTGTCCAGGCCGAGGAATCCGTAAGGAAAGGGAAAGCTCTGGTTGTTCTCAGCGACAAGGATTTGCCGAAGGAAAAATCCCCGATACCGTCCCTGCTTGCCGTATCCGCCATCAATCACCATCTCATCCGGTGCGGACTTCGCACGAACACGAGCATTGTGATTGAAACCGGAGAGGCAAGGGAGGTAATGCATTTCGCCCTTCTCCTCGGTTATGGAGCTACTGCAGTCAATCCGTATCTTGCGCTGGAAGTTGTCGCCAATATGGTCAATAAGGGATTCATTGAAAAGGCCGATGTTACCGGAGCGATGGAAAATTATATTACTTCCATATGCAAAGGTCTGCTCAAGGTCATGTCCAAGATGGGAATTTCCACCCTCAGAAGCTACCGCGGAGCGCAGATTTTCGAAGCCGTCGGTCTCAATAAGCATGTCATTGACAAATATTTCACCGCTACATCATCAAGGATAAGCGGGATCGGGCTTGATGTCATCGCAAAAGAGGTGAATTCGAGATATGAGAAGGCCTACCATCCGAAACAGGGTTCCATGCGGATACTTGATGTTGGAGGCCAATACATGTTCAGACAGGGGGAGGAAAAGCATCTCTGGACTCCTGAGACCATCACAAAACTCCAGCAGGCCACCAAGACAAACGATTATCAGCTATATAAAAGTTATGCAGCCCTCATAAATAACCAGGAAAAACATCTTTGTACCCTCAGAGGCCTTTTCAAGTTTAAAAAAGAAAAATCCATTCCAATCGGCGAAGTCGAACCGGCTTCTGAAATCGTGAAAAGATTTGTGACCGGTGCAATGTCTTTCGGTTCAATCAGCAAAGAGGCCCATGAAACACTTGCAATAGCGATGAACCGGCTTGGGGGGATGAGCAACAGCGGTGAAGGTGGGGAAGATCCCGCCAGATATAAGCTGTTGCCTAACGGAGACAGCCTGTGCAGTGCGATAAAACAGATTGCAAGCGGAAGATTCGGCGTGACTATTGAATATCTTGCAAATGCCAGGGAACTCCAGATCAAGATTGCACAAGGTGCGAAACCAGGAGAAGGAGGACAGCTTCCCGGACACAAGGTGAACAAGGTGATAGCCAGGGTAAGGCATTCAACGCCCGGAGTCACTCTCATTTCCCCTCCGCCTCACCATGACATCTATTCCATAGAAGATCTCAAACAGCTCATATATGACCTTAAAAATGCCAATCCGTCTGCGAGAGTATCAGTGAAGCTGGTGTCGGAGGTCGGTGTTGGCACAATTGCGGCCGGTGTTTCTAAAGCCGGTGCGGACATGGTACTGATAAGTGGACATGACGGCGGTACTGGGGCTTCTCCTCTCTCTTCAATAAAACACGCAGGGCTTCCGTGGGAACTTGGACTTGCTGAAACCCAGCAGACTCTCGTGTTAAACCATCTAAGAAACAAAATAAAGGTCCAGGCTGATGGACAGATGAAGACAGGGCGCGATGTTGTCATCGGAGGGATGCTTGGGGCCGAGGAATTTGGATTTGCAACCGGAGCACTTGTAGTCTGCGGATGCGTGATGATGCGCAAATGCCACAAAAACACATGTCCTGTCGGAATTGCCACCCAGGATCCGGAGCTTCGCAAGCGTTATACGGGAAAACCGGAGCATGTGATTAACTTCTTCATGATGATTGCCGAGGAGATACGTGAATATCTTGCTGAGATGGGATTTAGGAAATTTGAAGATATCATAGGCAGAAGCGATCTTCTGGAGATGAACGGGGCTATTGATTTCTGGAAAACGAAAAATCTTGATTTTTCTGCGATATTCGCAAGACCTTACGATGATAAAATGCCTGTCCGTTGCATTATGAAAAAGGATCATGAGATGGAAAAGTCTTATGACATGAAAATAATTGAAAAAGTCAAGAAGTCCATCGAAACTAAAAAGCCTATGGAACTTGAGATGCCGATTTGCAATGTCGATCGTACTGTCGGGACTATGACATCCCATGAAATAGCGAAAAGATATGGAAATGCCGGACTTCCTGATGATACGATTAATTTGACATTCAGAGGATGTGCCGGACAGAGCTTCGGAGCGTTTCTTGCCCATGGACTGACGTTTACCTTGATAGGCGAATCAAATGACTATCTGGGCAAAGGATTGTCGGGAGGCAGGATTATTGTAAAACCCCCTGAGAAAATAACTTACGATCCTTCGGAAAACACAATTGCAGGCAATGTCCTACTCTACGGTGCAACGAGCGGAGAGGTTTATATCAATGGTCAGGTTGGTGAACGTTTTGCAATCCGAAACAGCGGTGCATATGCCGTAATCGAAGGCGCTGGAGATCATTGTTGTGAATACATGACAGGTGGACGAGTCGTGGTCCTTGGTTCCGTCGGTGTCAATTTCGCTGCCGGAATGAGCGGAGGACTTGCCTATGTCTTTGATAAGGACAACACTTTTGACGAGTTTTGTAATCTTGACATGGTTGATCTTGAACAGGTTGTGCTTTCTGAAGATATTTTTGAACTTAGGAAGATGATAGAAAATCATTATAATATAACTGGCAGTAAAAAAGCCGAGCAGATTTTAAACGACTGGCAGAATTCGCTTCCATTGTTTGTAAAGGTGTTTCCTATGGAGTATAGGAAAGTTTTGGGACAGATGATGAAGGAAGATGAAGAGATAAAGAGAGTCGTTAAGCAGGAATAAAATTTCGGAGCAGTTCAATGGGAAAACCAAGAGGTTTCATAGAAATACCAAGAAAAGAACCAGGATACAGATCCAGGGAAGAGCGCATTCTTGATTATAATGAAGTCGAGAAAAAGCTTAACGATGAGGAACTCCGGGAACAGGCAGCCCGTTGCATGGACTGCGGTATTCCTTTCTGTCATGGTTGCGGGTGTCCTCTTGGGAACCTTATTCCGGAATGGAACGATCTTGTCTACCATGGGCATTGGAAAGAAGCCCTTGAACTTCTTTATTCAACCAACAATTTTCCGGAATTTACCGGCAGAATTTGTCCGGCACTTTGTGAAGCCTCCTGTACAGTGGGGCTAAATAATGAACCGGTATCTATCCGGCATATTGAAATCAGTTTAATAGAAAAAGGGTACAAGGAAGGTTATATCGTACCACGTCCACCAGAGAAAAGAACCAATAAGAAGGTTGCAGTTGTAGGTTCAGGACCGGCTGGCCTTGCTCTTGCCGACCAGCTAAATCATATGGGACATAGTGTCACTATATTTGAACAGGATCAGAAGATTGGGGGAATCCTCAGATATGGTATTCCTGATTTTAAGCTTGACAAGAAAATCATCAGAAGAAGAATTGATCTGATGGCAGCTGAAGGGATAACTTTTGAAACGGGTGTTACAATAGGAAGGGATATTTCTGCAAATTACCTGCTCAGCCGTTTTGAAGCTGTCTGCATAGCTTGTGGAGCAAGGGAACCTCGCGATTTGAAGATACCTGGCCGGGATATGGACGGAGTTTACATGGCCATGGATTTCCTCACACAGCAGAATAAGCGCATTGGTAGGGAAAGTTATGCACGCAAGGAAATTACTTCAAAAGATAAAAAAGTGGTTGTTATAGGTGGAGGTGATACGGGTTCCGATTGCGTGGGTACTTCCATACGGCAAGGAGCATTGTCAATCATACAGATAGAGATCATGCCGAAGCCCCCGGAAATACGCCCGGAATCCACTCCGTGGCCCCAATGGCCATATGTCCTAAGGACTTCAAGCAGCCACAAGGAAGGCTGCGAGAGGATGTGGAACATAATGACAAAGTCTTTCGATGGGGAAGGAAACAGGCTCAAACAGATGAAATGCGTAAAGGTCGAATGGGAAACCGATCTTATGGGTCGTCCGAAGTCCATGAAGGAGATTCCCGGATCTGAGTTCACAATACAGGCGGACCTTGCACTTATATCCATGGGATTCACAGGAGTTGAGAAAAAGGGGATGATATCCGACATAGGGATAAAGCTTACAAAAAATGG
>JANYBI010000652.1 GCA_025360875.1 Lentisphaerota bacterium | reverse complement strand
CGTCCCCTACTTGACCCAACGCCTCCAACATTGTAACTTCCTGCATGATGGTTTCCTTTCTTATGTTTTTCCCACCGGTATTTTATACCGGATTGAGGAAACCATCATGTTCCAATTTCAACAACGGGAAAAATTTTTCCGCGGTGCGGCTCCCCCCTGTCTATCCAGAGACAGATAATCCACAGGCTTATTACATATGTATGCTTGGATATTGGAAACATATCCTGATTTATTCCCAACCATCCATTCATCCAACAATCCAATCATCCATTCTTCTTCTCACCAGATGTTCTGACGGCGGGAATAGATCGACTGGATGAAGCCCAGGAATACCATCGTCACGATCATGAATGTCCCACCGTAGCTTATCAGAGGCAGGGGTATCCCTGTTATCGGCATCAGCTTTATGGTCATTCCGATGTTCACGAAGGAATGCACGAAGAATACCCCGGCTATTCCGACGGCGATGTACCTTCCTAAATTATCGGATGCGAATACCGCGGCCCTCAGCGCTGAAAATATCAGCAGGAAATAAAGGAAAACTACGGTCACCGAACCGACAAATCCCGATTCCTCGGCGATGACGGAATAAATGAAATCCGTATAGGATACGTTCTTCGGCAGGAATCCGAGAGTGTTCTGGGTCCCTTTCATAAATCCTTTGCCGAACGCGCCGCCGCTCCCTACCGCAAGCTGTGACTGGAGGCTGTTCCATCCGCGGTTTTCGGGATCGCGTTCCGGATTAAGGAATACGCGTATCCTCTCCTTCTGGTATTCCTTCAGGAACGGATATATGGCTGGAACTGCGGATACCGCCAGGAAAAGTCCCAGGAAAATCCACTTCCATTTCAATCCTGCGGCAAAGACTATGGAACAAATCATTGGAATGAAAACAATGCTGGTCCCGAGATCAGGCTCAATCACAATGAGGAGGAACGGCACGCCGCAGGCTAGTCCCAGGATAGCGAGATGGTGGAACTTATTTACATCGAATCCCTTGATTGACACCATCCAGGCCGCCATGAGGAGAACTCCGAACTTGGCGAATTCGGAAGGCTGGATGCTGATACCTCCGAACGAAAACCATCTTCTGGCGCCATTCAGATCCACCCCCAGCTTGAGTACGACAACCAGCCCAATCAGGCATGCGACATAGAAAAAAGGTATGAATGAGGTCAGCTTCTTGTAATCGAAAAAGAATGCCATGAATATCCATACTGCAAAACCCATGCCGGCCCAGATCAGCTGTTTTTTCCAGAGGAGCGCCGCCTTGTCGCCAACCTGCTGGCCAGTTCCGTAGATGAAGGCGACTCCGATTGACAACAGGCAGATCATGGCGAAAAGCTGGATGAGATCTATTCTTGCCAGCACGGAGAACAGACGGTTCAGGAGGGATTTTTTTGAGTCATCATGGTATGACATTTTTTCAACCGATCTTCTTCCTGTTATCCTCCATGAGGGTTATGACCTTCTCCCTCACCAGCAGGATCCTGCTGGACAACTCGCCCATTTTAATAGAAAGATCCGGCTGCAACCTGCTTATCTCATTTCCAAGACCGACGATCTCATTTATGGTCGAGTTCATTCTCTTGCAGCTTGCGACGACAAGCGATGGCATGTCGGCAGGCATTTCCATGACGCTGACAATCCTTGAAAGAAGTACGGCATACAGGCATACGCCCTTCAGTCCCAGGTTCATCGTCTCCGGGCTTAAATCAGAAGCATATGTCCTGGTCCATGAACAGGAATGTTCAAGAACCCTCTTGTATATGTCGGCCCCCGGCATGCTCCTCCAGTCATCAGGGAGCAGGGATTCCTCATCGCAGGAATCGCACTGGCATTCGTAGAGCCGGTCGTACAGCTGGTTCGCCTCAGGGAGCTCCTTCTGCAGTTTCCGTATCCTGTTGAAAAGGATCTCCTCCTCCTCAGGAAGATCGATGTAGCGGGGGAGCTCCTTCATGTATGTGTTTATACACTGGTCCTCCTCGCGGAAAATACCCTCCCACCTGTATTCATCCCATTTTTTCATGTCTTCCTGCATCCAGGGAACCCTTCCGAGATTCAGTTGCTGCTTTTCCCTGAAAGGCTCTTCTTGGCGAGAAGCTTCAGTGTTTCAATCTTCGGCGCGTCACCCCAGAGGCTCTCAAGCTGGTACTGCTCCCTCATTTTCGGGGAAAGGACATGCACGATCACATCTCCAAAATCGACGACTGTCCATTGGCTGGCAGCAGTCCCATCCACTGATCTCGGCCTTACGCTCATTTTTGCGCGGACCTCGCGGATTATGCTGTCGGAAATCGCTGACAGGTGGGGAGCCGAATTTCCGGCGCAGAGAACAAAATAGTCCGCGATTACCGAAAGGCCGGAAACCTTCAGCGTGATCACGTTGTCCGCCTTATGGTCATCTGCGGTCTTCGCACAGATGTATGCCAGTTCCTCAGCCCTGCTTGGGACATTCGCCTTCGCTGCCGACTTAACTGCCTTCTTCACGGTCTTTTTCACTGCCTTCTTAGCCATTTATCTTCCTCCGGTTAAGTTATTTCCAATAAATCCTATTATTCATGATATATCTGCATACTCCTCTGTCAATCAAAGCTGAAACATCTCCGCCTTCAGCCAATTTTTTCCTGATTTCAGTCGATGACAGCTCGAAACATCTCATCCGCAATATATAGCCACAGAGCTTTTCAGCAACTTCCGTGCCCCAGTTTGCGGACAATTCATCCATTGACGGCATGCATCCCCGTCTCGGATATACAATCAGCGGCCATCTTCCAACTATTTCCGCCGCCATGTACCAGGTGTGGAGAAACGCCAGGCTGTCACTGCCGATAAGAAGTTTTATTTCCGAATCCGGATTTATTTTTTCAAATTCAACGAGTGTGTCATATGTGAAGGATGGACCGCTCCTCCGGGCCTCCATGTCGGAAATCTCAAACCGGCTGTCTGCGGAAGTCGCAATTTCAAGCATTTCCAGCCGTCTCTTGAAATCCGTGACCGGGAAATCCGGCTTGTGCGGAGGATGGAACGCAGGTACAAAGACAACCTTGCCCGCGGAATTGGAGTTCAGAACTTCCAAGGCAATCCCGATGTGTCCGTTGTGGGGCGGATCAAAAGTGCCGCCGAAAACGGCGATTTTTTCATTTTTAATTTTCATAATTATTATTCCGGGACTCCCGAACTTCCGCACTCCCGAACTTTAGAACTTCCACCTCAAGTCTTCAGCCTTGGGTCAAGTATATCCCTGAGGGAATCCCCGAGGGTATGGAGGGCAAGCACTAGGAAGAACATGAATCCGGTGGCTCCAGCAACTTCCCACCAGACACCCTGCCAGAGACGCTGTTGTCCGTCGGAAATCATCACTCCCCAGCTCGGTTCCATCTGGACTCCGAGACCAAGATAGCTGACAATGACCTCTGTCATTATGGCATATGCGAACCGAATGGTGAAATATATGATTATAAGATGGAAAAGGTTCGGAATCATATGGCGGACTATGATCTTGAACGGCGAGAACCCTAGTGCCTTGGCGGCCTGAATATAAGCGGTACTCTTGAGTTTCATCGCCTCTCCCCTTACAACCCTGCATAATCCCACCCAGCCGGTTATTCCGATTCCAAGGTAGATGGCTATCATGCCCGGATCGGCATTGAAAAATTCCGCCGTGCTCTTGAAAGCGACAGCAAGCGGCGGATAAAGGAAGCCTTTTGTCACCAGAAGCGCGAACGCAAGCACAAAAAGCAGTGTCGGCATCGAGGCGAACGTGCTATAGGCCCAGACAGCCAAATCATCAATCCATCCCCCGAAATAGCCTCCGGCAGCGCCGAGGGCAACACCGATCAGGACTGCCAGCAGCGATGAGAAAAGACCTATTTTCACGGCCGTACGGCTCGCATGCATGGCCCGCCAGAAGACATCCCTGCCCTTATAGTCCGTGCCCAGCCAGTGGGTTGATGAAGGAGGCTGATACGCATTTTCAATGACGCCCTTGTCATACAACGGGATCGTTCCGGCCCTGGAACAGTAGAATCCGTATATTTCGCTGAACACGGCGAATGAAAAGTACAGGCAGACCGTCAGAAGCGCCACTGCGGAAAACTTGTCCTTCAACAGCCGCTTGAAAATGTTCAATATGCTCGTATTTCCCATAGCCTGTAATCTATTCTCATCCTGGACGTATTCAAACAAAATGCCTGACACCGGACAAAATTACGGCCCCCATCCTGATCTGGAATCAGATATCGATGAGGGGAATATCTGGAATATTCCCATAACCTCCTAGTGTCATTACAGTTGAAAAGGAACTGTTGTGAACTATACTATAGGTTTAATCTTGGGGGAGAACTGTTTTCATGTTTTATAATTTCAAATGCTCGGCGTGCAAAAACGACATCCAGGCGGAATACCAGTACATAGGGGAACTGGTCTCGTGCCCGTTCTGCGATTCCGCCCAGATCGTCCCGGATCCTCCTCTGGCGGTGGAGTCCATCTTCTGCGGCTATAAGATCCTCGAAATATATTCATCAACCCATCTCTGGACCGCCTACAAGGCCGTTGGCGAGACAGAGCTTCCCGGACGGGAAGTGCTCCTGAGGATACCAAGTTCGTTCTATCTCAAGAACGATGTGAATTCGGAATCGCTGTTCAATATAATACTCCGTACCGGCTCTTCGAATATTGAAGGTTTTCCTTTGCTTCTGGACAGGACAATCGTCCCTGGCAGGACCTTCTTCGTATACGAGTGCAAACACAAGGCGAAAACCCTGTCGGGCTTCGCTTCAAAAGTCATGCCCATAAGCAGCTATGACTCAATACAGATAGTCAGGAAGATCGCGTGCGCCCTAAGCAAGGCCTGGGAGAAGGAGAACCTCATACACCAGAATTTGAAGCCCTCCAATGTCAGGATTGACGAAGATGGAAATATTTCCATAATGGAGTTCGGGCTTTCGCAGTCGCTTCTCGGCAATTCAAATCTCCTGAACAAGGGTTTCAATATCTGGGACTACAGGTATATGAGCCCGGAATTCATCCTGCATGGCCAGGCGAATGATCCGAAATGCGACATCTACGCGCTGGGC
>JANYBI010000339.1 GCA_025360875.1 Lentisphaerota bacterium | reverse complement strand
GACAACAATTTCCCTCTCACTTATATAAGCTATCTACCGTGCCAGATTGAACTTGCCAAGGCCTGCATTGAGAGCAATGACAGAAAAAGGGCGTCCGACATCATCGATATCCTATCGAAGATGGACATGCGGGGGCACCCGAAAGAGCTGGTCTTCGAGATCAGGAAATTGAAGATGCAGATTGGAGATGAAGCCACCGGGACAACATGGAAAACTGCGGCGCAGGTGAAGAAAACCCCTGCCAAGTACAAGTTTTACTTCCAGCCTCTTGGCGATGCGAATCTGAAGGCGCTGGAGGAAGCCTCAATGATCGTATCAAGTTTTTTCGGCGCCAGGGCCGTAATACTTCCCGCCCTGCCAATGCCGCAGGATCCCGACTGCTTCAGGAAAACCAACGGAATGTATGATGCCCCCGCACTTATCGAAAGGCTTGCGGTTTCAACGGAACTTCCATCAGACGCGATCTCCATGGTGTATGTCACCGGCGAAAACGTCTTCCTAGGCGGGGTGGGCCGTGTCGGAAATTACTATTGTTCGGAATACGGCGCCTCTATCCTGGCATATGATTGCTATACTTATTTTAACAGGAACCTGCCGGACATCATTGTAAAGGAGACCATAGGGCTGCTTGTCAGCGGCTATAGCTGCTGCACGAAAACCTCATGTGCCAGTACCGCGTTCTACACGAATGACACTTCCGCCATCCAGCTTGCAATGTGCGAGGAATGCCAGAAAAATTACGGCAAGCTGGATTTTGATGAAGTGCATGACAAGCTCTACAATAAATATATTTCCCTCGCAAGGAAAAATGTCAAAAGGAAAACTGATTCAAATATGGAAGTGCAGAAATGGATCGATGAATACAAGGCCAAGGTCCAGGCGGCATTGAAGAAAAGCGAAGCGGACGCAAAGGGGAAATCCGGAATAAATCCGGAATATCTCCCTGCCGTCGAAGTTTCCAACCCGGCTCCAGGATTGTCATATTCCTACTATGAATTTGAGAAGAACAGGCTCAGGGCGGCAAGCCGGCTGCAGTACCTGCTCCCGCAGAAGACCGGAACAATACCGGGATTCTCCCTTGAATCCATCGAACAGAAAGAATATTTCGGCATCATATTCTCAGGATATGTGAGGATACCGAGTGATGACATATACACCTTCTACCTATCGTCCTACGGTGGAATCCTGTACGTCGATGATCGGGAGACCATCAACAACGATCACAAAGGCAGTATTGTAAAGAGAACGGCGAGTGTCGCCCTGAAGGCCGGATTGCATCCTATACGCCTGGACAGCGTCCGGGGGAAAAGGAATGATCTGTGCAACCTGTACTGGCAGAGTTCAAAGATAACTGCCCAGGGAATCCCGCCGGAACTGCTTTACCAGAACAAGGAATGGATTGACGAACATGTCAACTTGGCGAAGAAAGCAAAAAAGGAGCCTGAGCCTGTCCTGATGCCGGACAAGGGATACAGGATTACGATCGCCAAGGAAAGCGATCCCGATGCCAAGGGGAGAATCGTACTGGGAAAGGATAATTGGAAAGGGGAGAAAGACTGTTCAGTGGAAGCTTTGATAGGCATGGACGACAGGGGAATAACCGTCACAATCGATGTGGAAGACGACCATCTTATCGGAGATTCCGATGTTTCACATGAGAATGACAGCGTCGAGGTCTATCTCGATCTGCGCCCGTCCGGCAAGAGGAACTACAATTATGGCAGAGGGGTTATTCAAATTATCGCCGTCCCGTATTTCTCCGAATATATGCCTGACACGCTGAAATTTTATCCGCAGGAATGGAATTATGATCCCAAGGTGGATGGCGCAACGGCGAAATCATCCCCCTTGCCGGGGAAAGGATACAGGATGCAGATCTTCATCCCATATGACGGCCTGAAAAGCAATAACTACACCCCCTCCGACACCATCATGTTTGATCTGGGGATAAACGATCATGACGGATATGAGGGGGAGGATCCTTTCAAGCAGCTCATGTGGCACGGCACGTCAAATAATTTCCAGTCTCCGAAGGATTTCGGGAAGATCAAGGTGCAGGACTGCAGATAGCAACTGCCTATTAAGGCAAGGAGATTTATGTTTTCTAGAATTTTTGTTCTTATTTCCATCCTTTCCCTTTCTCTTCCTGCCTCCTCCCAGGATAAGCCGCCTCCAGATCCCGACAAGCCACCGGTAATCGCGATGACAGCAATTGCGAATTTCACATATCCACAGGAATACCCCCATGACATCATGGCGATTAGGGACAAGGTGGTTTCCGATCTGGTTCGGAATTATGAATGCGTGGTCATAAGCCGCTCGAATGGATTTGCACTTGCCACTGAAAATGCTCTTGGAAAAATGAATGCAATCAGTGGTGGCTCTGCGCAAATTGTTGGGAATATACCTGCTGCAGACTTTGCAATAACCGGTTATTTCAAAAATACAAAACAGGAACAAGGCAAGGCAACACTCGGATGTACTCTGATTATCACCGATCTTCATGTGAAAAGCAAGGCCGATTTCCAGAAGGCTGATTTTATTCCCAGCGAAGATACGAACTTTTCAGCTGACATAACTGCCAAAATAGTCGAAATGCTCAAACTGAAACCTAAAAAGAAACTCGAGCCCGCGAATGAAGCGCTGGATGAAACATGGGCAATACTTCCCGTCTCCCATCTTGAATCCTTGAAGCAGATGAGGGAACCAGCTGACAGATCTCTGGCGATGTCCATGGAACTGGCTCTGCAGGAAAGCAAAAAGGTAAAGAAAATCGTCGACCACAATGAAATCGACAAGGTTCTCCAGGAATTGAAGATTTCCTCGTTGAGCGGTGCAACTGAAAGCCTAGCCGGGAATATCGCAGGAATTGTCGGCGCCGACCGTGTTGTCATCGGGACGGTCAGCAGATCCAACAGGAAAAACGACAATCTCAGGCTTGATCTTCTGCTTGTTGATGGCAAGAAAGCAGTAGTCCTTGATTCGGCATCAGTAGAATGCAAGAATGATGAATTGGAAAAGACATCCTCTAAACAAGTACTCCAGCTGACGCAGCAACATCACAAGCTCATTTTCCAGGAAAATGCTACAAAGGTAATGAGAACCAAGGAATTCGAGTTATATAAGGAAACAATCCGCAATATAAAGTATCACGGATGGTGCACGGCCGCAGCTGTTGATTTCGCCATATCTCTAGCCGAAGCCGCGTATATGATTATTTCCGATGATTCAACAAAATTGTTTGAAATATCAATTGTATTCCATGATGATTTTCTATGCATGTATGGTAAATATCATCTAGAATCACCGCTAGAATCACCGCAAATTAAAAAAACAGTGGATACTATCAATAAGCTTCTTCAACCCGAAGCGAAATTTTCAAAGCCTCAATATCCTTTGATTATCCGAGCTGATTCATATCGCCTGCTGGGCGATTACGACACAGCGCTGGACTTGATCAATAAACATATAAGCCAGTACCCTGACACGGAAAGAGACTATGCATTTTCTGTTCTGGGAATCATCTATTATTCTAAAAAAGAATACCGAAAAGCCGAAGAGTGTCTTCCCGAATGCAAATCGAATCAACTGGGGGTAGAGCTTGGGCTTAATTTCTATAAAGGTTCAGGAAATGAAAAAAAGGAACTTGAATATCTAAAAGAACAGAGAACCCACTACTGGGATGTCGCCCGATGCCTTCAATTGATAAGAAAACTAGAAGGTCCAAAAGCTGTTATTGAATATTCAAACAGAAGACCTTTGTACAGTAATGACACAGACAGACCTGAAGTTCAACTTGAATTCGCAAAAACATATATGGAGCTTGGAGATAAAAGAAAAGCCTTGGTGATTCTTGAAAATATAAACAATGAAGCTGCATTCAAAGATAGCATGAGAGGTTTTAAGGATCCCTCATATAAAGAAAAAATTAAATCCGAGATTCAAGATTTGATTAAACAACTCGGCCCCATCAAAACTGAATGGAAGAAAGCGTCTGAAATAGTCAAAATACCGGATAAATATAAAATTTATATTCAGCCTATTGAAATAACAGATTTTTCAATGATTCAGAATGCAATCCCAAGAATAGAGGAGTTTTGGGGGATACGAGTCGAAATCCTGCCCGTACTCCCTTTACCGGAAGGTCCTTATTCTTTTAATAAAGAGATAGGTCTGTATAATGCTGATTTTCTTTTTAAATGTATCATTCGTACATCCAAGTCACCGGAGGATTCTATTTACACAAGTTATATAATCAACCAAGACACATGGTATGATCCCGATTATTTTGAAATTGCGGCTAATATGGAAAAACATACTTTTTTTACAGAATCATTAGATAAATTGCGATTGCGTGGCGCAGGAAATATTTATATGATATCAGACAGCCTTTCCAAGTCCCTTAGCAGAAGTTTTGCCAGCGTATGGCGCGAGAACAAAAGCAAAAACAACGTCGTTGAGGCTTATAGAAACAAAACTTACTTTGGTGATTGTGATAATTTCTTATGCCCTATTTCATCCCCGGCATTCCCTGACCAACACGTCGAGGGTGATAAAGATAAAAAACCTGCCCTCTGCGAAGCCTGCCAGAGAAAGCTAAAAAAAGTAAATTTTGATGAGTTATATGCTTTTTGGCAAAATACGCTAAAACCGGAAAAAGTCACCGACCCAGAAGAAAAGAAATGGGTAGAGAATTACAGGATCAAAGTACAGGAAGCCCTGAAGAAGGCGGAAGCCGATAAGATAAGAAAAGCCCAGGAGAAAACAGATTTCATTCCTTCCCTGGAGGTTGCCGACGCCAAGCCGGGAATTTCCTGCGCATACTATGAATTTGAAAATGACAAGGTCAAAAGCACGAACCAACTGGCGGAATTACAGCCGCTGAAAAACATGACGCCACCAGGATTATCTATTGACTCAATAGAACGCAAGGAAAACTTCGGGCTCATATTCTCCGGATTTATCAAGGTCCCAGCCGACGACGTATACACTTTTTACCTTTCGTCAGATGACGGAAGTACTTTAACTGTCAATGATTCTAAAATCGTCGACGACGATGGGATACACGACATTGAAACTAAAACTGGAACTATTGCCTTGAAGGCGGGACTTCATCCTATCCGTCTCGCCTATATCCAAGGCGTGGGCGGCAAGTTTCTCGAATTGTACTGGCGGAGCGAAAAACATTTATTAGGACAGAAAATCCCCAATGAAGTCTTGTTCCATAAATAATCCTGGAGGAAATATGAATAGATTTACGTTCCGGCTGTTTGCCTGCACCTGCATTGCGCTTGCATCCATTTCAGGTACCAGGGCTTTCGGGGAAAATGAAAATCCGCCTCCGGCGAAACCGGAAATCCGTACTGGCATAATAACTGATTTTCCGATCGACACAAAGCTGTTTGCCAGCACCAAGGAATATTTCAAGGATCCGATCCCTCAGAAAATATACAGGGCGTTCAAGGATGGGAAGCTGCCCGAGGGATGGGAAGTTGAATTCAAGATCAAGCTGACTCCCGAGGAATGCATGGGCTTCAAACCGAACGAGATCACGGCTATTGCATATGTGCCTGAAGACTATGACGGCAAGCAGCCATACGGCCTGTATGTGCACGTCAGCCCAAGCCAGGTCGGAATCGATCCCGGCCTGTATCGCGATCTCATGAAGAAGACGAAGATGATCTACGTCAGCGGGAACAGCTCCGGAAATGACGTCAACATGCTGAGAAGGATAGCGATATCAGTGGATGCGATGGCGTCTGTCATGGCCCATTACAATATTGACAAAAAGCGTGTCATAGTCGGTGGCCTCTCCGGAGGCGGACATATTGCGATGTTCTGCCAGATGATGTATCCGCAGTATTTCCAGGGTGCGGTAAGCCACGCCGCCCAGAGCTATCTCCCTAGTGAAAGGAGAGGAGGACATTTTCCCGGACTCGATGCCGGCGACGTAAAAAAAACTCCCCGGATGGACAAACGGTGGGTTGTCATTTCAGGTGACAAGGACCAGAACTACCAGGAAATCATCGATACTTCAAAGGACTGGAACAAGGAAAAATTCAAATATCTGTTCATAGATGTCCCCGGCATTGTCGTGCCCCATGCCGGGGA
>JANYBI010000333.1 GCA_025360875.1 Lentisphaerota bacterium | reverse complement strand
AGCGCGTTCGGCCTGCCATCTGAAATCTTGAAAAGCGCAAACGACTTGATTCCATTGTCCATGAGTTTCGTAGCTGTGGATCTGGTGGCGTAAATCCTGAACCCGAGTTCCACAAGATCCTTTGCAAGACCTACCACGACTTCCTTGTCCTCATCCCTTACGCTCAGGAACACGCTTCCGCTCTCCGGCAGCACACTTCCCGACGCGATCTGGGATTTCAGATAGGACATTCCCGCGCTATAGTCAATCCCCATCACTTCACCGGTTGATTTCATCTCCGGAGAGAGGACTATGTCGATTCCGGGGAACCGCTTGAACGGGAATACAGCCTCCTTGACTGAGACATGCTTTGGTATTATTTCCTTTGTAAATCCAATATCCTTCAGTTTCCTGCCTACCATTACAAGCGCCGCGATTTTCGCAAGAGGAACACCTATCGCCTTGCTGACGAACGGAACAGTCCTGGAGGCTCTCGGATTCACCTCGAGGATATAGACTTCGCCATTCTGCACGGCGTACTGGACATTCATCAGGCCGCATACGTTCAGTTCCTTCGCCAGGGCGAAAGTATGTGAGCGTATCTTGTCCAGAACGCTTTCCTTGAGGTTCATTGTCGGGATGGTGCACGCGCTGTCACCCGAATGTATGCCGGCAAGCTCGATATGCTCCATTATCGATCCGATCACATGGGTCTCCCCGTCGGATATGCAATCCACATCGAGTTCAATCGCGTTTTCAAGATACCTGTCTACCAGGATAGGCCTTTCGTTTGAAACCTCGACGGCCTCATCCATATATTTACGCAGCCATTTCTCGTTGTACACAATGACCATGGCCCTGCCGCCAAGCACGAAAGACGGACGGACAAGTACCGGGTAGCCGACCCTGTTGGCTATCTTCACAGCCTGCTCAGTATTGGTCGCAATGCCATTCTCGGGCTGTCTGATCCCGATCCTGTTCACAAGTTTCTGGAATATCTCACGGTCTTCGGCAGCTTCGATGCTGGACGGACTCGTCCCGATTATCTTAACACCGTTCTTCTCAAGCTCTTTGGCGATATTGAGAGGAGTCTGGCCGCCGAACTGGACTATCACCCCGTCGCATTTCTCCCTCTCGTAGATATGCAGGACATCTTCGACCGTGACCGGCTCGAAGTAAAGCTTGTCGGAAGTATCATAGTCGGTACTGACAGTTTCAGGGTTGCTGTTGACCATTATCGTCTCGAATCCGGCTTTTCTCAGGGCGAAAGATGCGTGCACACAGCAATAGTCGAACTCAATCCCCTGCCCTATCCTGTTTGGCCCCCCGCCCAGGATCATTATTTTCTTCTTGTCGCTCTTCCTGCATTCGTCAACATCGCCATATGTGGAGTAATAATATGGTGTGAAAGCATCAAATTCTGCGGCACAGGTGTCCACGAGGCTGTAGACTGGCAACAGGCTGATCTTCTTCCTCGCCTTTCTCACGGCATCCTCGGTAGTTTTCAAGGCAAAGGCAATCTGCTTGTCGGAATATCCATATTCCTTTATCTGGCGGAAGAGAGAAGGATCTTTCATGAGCTTCTCAAGCGAACCGGCCGAATATATCTCATCCTCAAATTTAGTCAGCTCGTGCATGTGACGGAGAAACCAGGGATCTATGCCAGTAAGTTCGTTGACTTTTTCTATGGACCAGTTGCGCTTGAAAGCTTCGCGCACATAGAAAAGACGCCATGCGTTAGGACGTTTCAATTCTGCCCTTACCGTCTCATCCGTTGCAGATGCGATCGGCTGGTCCTTCGGACCGACTCCGTAACCTGCCCTGCCGACTTCAAGGGATCTGAACGCCTTCTGGAGGGACTGCTTGAATGTCTTGCCTATGCTCATCGTTTCACCGACCGACTTCATCTGGGTGGTAAGGGTACTGTCAGCAGTCGGGAACTTTTCAAATGCGAACCTCGGGACTTTTGTCACGACATAGTCGATTGTGGGCTCAAAACATGCCGGCGTCTTGAGCGTTATGTCGTTGCGTATTTCATCAAGAGTGTATCCAATTGCGAGTTTCGCGGCGATCTTCGCAATTGGGAATCCAGTGGCCTTTGATGCCAGCGCACTCGAACGCGACACCCGCGGATTCATCTCGATTATGACCATCCTTCCGGTCCGGGGATCGACTGCCCACTGTACATTTGAACCGCCGGTCTCCACGCCTATCGCCCGCATTACCGCAAGTGTCGCATCGCGCATTATCTGGTATTCCCTGTCGGTAAGGGTCTGTATCGGCGCGACCGTTATGCTGTCGCCCGTATGGACTCCCATCGGATCGATATTCTCTATGGAACAGACAATCACGGCATTGTCTTTCCTGTCGCGCATGACCTCGAGTTCGAATTCCTTCCAGCCTATGAGTGATTCCTCTACGAGGATTTCACTTGTGGGGCTTGCGGCAAGACCGCGTTCAGCGATCGTCCTTAATTCATTCCAGTCGTGCGCAACGCCTCCTCCCATTCCGCCAAGCGTGAATCCCGGCCTGACGATCACCGGGAATTTTCCGACCGCGCTGAAATTCTTTTCGACCTCATCCATATTGTGGGCTGAATAGCTCTTCGCTATGTCAAGACCTATGCCCGCCATTGTCTTCTTGAATATCTCCCTGTCTTCAGCCCTCTGGATCACTTCAGCGTTGGCACCGATGAGCTCGACATTGTATCTCTTCAGGATACCGGACTGATGGAGTTCCATCGCAAGGTTGAGCGCGGTCTGTCCACCCAATGTCGGAAGGAGTGCGTCGGGACGTTCGCGCCTGATAATCTCATGGAGGAACTCCTTTGTCAGCGGCTCGATGTATGTCCTGTCGGCAAATTCAGGATCTGTCATGATCGTGGCGGGATTGCTGTTGACCAGCACCACCTTGTAGCCTTCCTCTCTCAGGGCTTTGCAAGCCTGCGCCCCAGAGTAGTCGAATTCACAGGCCTGTCCGATGACAATCGGACCGGAGCCGATGAGCATTATTTTATTTATATCTTTTCTCTTTGGCATTGGCACACTTCCGGAATTTGATTTGTTTTTCTCAGCGACATGCTGGATTTTTCTCGGAAATGAACTATACTTTGAAGATTAAAAGTTTCCATAAGTATTTATTTTAATTGTTAAAAAACTGAACAGGATGGGTGCCGGATATGTTCAAGCGTCGCAAGATGGGGGCAACGTACGTACGCTCGCCGGCCCAGAACGTGCAGACGGCAATGGCCGGAAATGCCTCGAAGGTCGTTTTTGCAATATTCATATGCATCCTTTACCTTGTGATCCTGTTTGTCCTGGTAGGCATTCTCAGGTTCCTCTACGTTGAATTCGGAAGCATGGATCCCAACACGACTGTCATCTACCTGTACAACACCCCGTACTGCCTGCCTTTGAAAATAGCTGGAATAGTATTCATATTGTTCTATGTATTCCGGGACAAAATGACAAACAGATGAAAAAAATGCCTCAGAACCGATCAATCCCAGACATCCTGCTGAAAATCGTCGAAACCAAGAAGAGCGAAATCAAGGGGACCAGGCGGGAAAAGCCCTTTTTAATCAGGAAAATCAAGGAAACTCCGCCCGCCCTTGACTTTGAAGGCGCACTTTCAGGAGAAGGTCTTTCCGTCATCGCCGAAATAAAGAAGGCTTCACCTTCCGCAGGGATAATTTCATCCCACTTCAGGCCTCTTGAGATTGCAATGGCATATCGGAAGGGGGGCGCTGACGCAGTAAGTATCCTGACAGATGAAACATATTTCAAGGGGAGCATAGGATTGATCACGCTCGTCAGAAACACACTCAAATCCATTCCAATCCTGCGCAAGGATTTCATAATCGACGACTCCCAGATCTACGAGACCAGGGCATATGGCGCGGATACATTCCTCCTTATCGCCGGAATCCTGTCGCGGCAGCAGCTCGGGGAATTTATCTCCCTCGGCAGGGAGCTTGGAATGGAACCTCTGGTAGAGGTCCATACCGAATCCGAACTGGCCGCAGCAGTAGAATGTGGTTCCCATGTGATAGGCGTCAATAACAGGAATCTCCACACCTTCGAACTGAACACGACTCTCTCAAAGAAACTTGTTACACAAATACCGGCATGCGTGACGGCAGTATCCGAAAGCGGAATCAAATCCGCCAGGGATACCGCCTTTCTCCATTCTATCGGGTTCAACGCCGTTCTTGTCGGAGAAACGCTTATGCGTTCCGGAAAAGAAAATTGCGGGGCGATAATCTCAGAATTCAAGAAAACCATTTGACACGGACGGAGCCAATGAGGACTTTTAAATTTATTATCGCGATATCAGTTGTGGCATCCCTGTCGTTATTTTCAACCTCCTGCAAATCCGGCGGCAAGGACAATATTGTGATAGGCATGCGCAAGACAGCCGAACATTTCCCCAAGATAACCAATGTAATAGCCCAGATGGACATCGTATCCCCCCTTAGGACCTTCATGGTCGACGAACCGGCTCTGATAGTTGTGAGGCTGACAAACCAGGGAGAAAAAAGGCTTATCATTTATGAATGGAAGATGGTCGATGATTACAATGTCAGGATGTATGTCACCCCGTGGGCGGACGGCCAGCCCGTCCCTCCTCCTGAGAAATGGATATGCCTTAAACCTGAAATCAAGAACCCACGGCTTATGACCATCGATCTCGGTCCGACAAATTCGACCATCGTCGAGAAGCGGATAGACTTCAAGAAGGATGTGATAAAAGGGACCCTGGAGAAACCTCAGACTTTCCTTGTATATGCTGAGCTCAACCTCGAATCCATAGACCTTAAAACGACTGCCACCAAGGTCACAATCCTCCCGTAAAGGCAAAAACGGGTCAACGTTCTTCCTTGAGCTTCCTATGCAGGGTCCTTCTGCTGATGCCAAGCTTGCTTGCCGCTTCAGTGATATTTCCGCTGCATTCGTCAAGAGCCTTCCGTATGAGCATTTTTTCGGCTTTGCCGATGTTAAGGGAATTCGACGGAAGCATATTTTTAAC
>JANYBI010000312.1 GCA_025360875.1 Lentisphaerota bacterium | reverse complement strand
CTCAGTTTTCAGCACTATCACTGCCGGAAACATGACCCTGTCCGATTTCACAATGGACAACATTAATACCGTTACCGTCAATGCAGGCGACCTGACAATGACGAATGGCACGTTGACCGGCGTGACGACATTTAATGTTTCATCCGGAGATATGACTGTCACTAACAGCACAATTACCGGTACTTCAACCGTTACTGTTTCAGGCATCATGACCATGCTGACCAACAGTACGATCAACGGTGCCCCGACGCTTACTGTCAACGCCGGAATCCTGGCAATGACTGACAGCACAATCAATAGCGCTTCAACCTTGACCGGCACGATTACCGGAAATCTGGATATGGACAACAGTACAATAAATGGTACTGATACAAAACTTACTGTCACCGGAAATCTGACCATGGTCAACAACAGCACAATCCAATTTGCATCACGCATCGCTGTCGGAGACCTGTCCCATGTCAGCAATCTGCAGATGACCAACAGTACGATCAACGCCAATAACGCATCTATTACCGCGAGCGGAGACATGCTGATGACTACCAGCATATTTGACGGCGGCGCGGGAGCCACTATTGCAACCATATCCGGCAATGTCACTCTTGTCGGAGCTGTGGACATAATGAATGCCACAATCAGGGCAGGAAGCAACAAGACCGTCTTCTTCGGCGATGGAACTGCAACTACTGTGACACTGACTGGCGCCACTCTTGGCTCCTCAGTAAATTCAGCTGTATTCCAAAACAACAGCTATATCGTCGCAAATGGCTCGAACAATCAGATTCTGAGCAAGGGTCTGACCGTAAACAGCTGGACGACAGGGACAATAACTGTCAATGCGCTGGGAGCCCTCAAAGTCAATATCGGGTCGCAGAATCTTCAGCTGTCCGATGCCACGACGACTAGCACAGCCCTTACATTAAACATTGGGCTTGACCGCCTCATAGTAGCAGATCCCAGCCGCCTTGAGTTTGATACCGGTGGCACAGTGACCTCAAACGCACCTGCTGCAGCGGTCGGAATCTCCGGTACTCTCGCCGTATATGGCAAGATCAGCTTTGGAAGCAACGACTTCAAAATCAATTTGACACAGCCTAATGCAGTTCTTGAGCTTGGCGGGAATATAACGATCACGAAGGATGCGGTCGGAACGGCTGCTACAATCTCAATGCCGAACAGCATATCCATTGTAGGAAATGTTACGGTCAGCTCTTTTGTGACTGGAAATATCTCCATCACATCGACTGCCGGAAGCGTCACTATCGGAAGCGATGTCACAGCTGGCTCCAAATTCACTGGCAACGCGAAGGATCTGACTATCAGCGCCAACACTGATGCATATGTTGGCAATATGACTTCCATCAGGGACCTTAAGGTGACATCCGTGACCGGAGACATTCACCTGTTGAATTCGATTACTGTCACCAGACAAATCAACTTTGATACTCCTACCGCCCTCAAAGGCGTCCTGGTGCACAAGGCGTTCGCAACCAATGCAACCAAGGCTGTAGGCACCTCCCCTACTCCGATCATAATCACTGCAAGTTCAACGGTTGGTCAGATTATTGTCAACGGAACCGGATATTCCGCTTATCTCGGCGACGGAAGTGAATTGCAGCTGTCTGCCGGAAGCGCCACTTTGGTCAACAATCTCAACACTGTCAACCTGAACAGGTCTCTGACCCTGTTAAAGGGCAAATACATCTCCGACGGCATTACGCTTACTGGTGCAACAGCGAACCTCCTGATCAAAGGAACACTGCCTGTCACAGTCTCCGGCAACATCGTCCTAAATGGCGGCAGGCTGGATAATGCGGCGACACTGTCAGTATCAGGGGATATTACCATGAACGTCAGCGGCGCCTTGAACAATCTCTCGTCAGGAACCATAACCATGGGCGGCGCCGGAAGCGATGTCATCCTTGCTGGCACTGCCTCCTTTGCAAATTCCGGGATATTCAACAATGCATCTTCAAATGTTAGCCTTGTTGACGGCTCGCTGACAAATACAAAGACATTCAATGCAGCTTCAATCGTATATAACGGTACCGGCTCGCTGACAAACACATCGACAACCCCGATGAATATCGGCGGCCTAGTGACTCTTGCTGGTGGAAGCCTGACCAATTCCGGCACATTTACAGCTGCGGGCGCAGTCACGCTTACTGGCGCAGGCAATTTGACCAACAATAGCGGAAGCATGACGGTAAACACCCTCACAATGGGTTCCGGCAACCTCACCAGCAAGGCCTCGTTCACAACGAGCAACGCGGGTGGTGGCGCAGGCATTATATTCACCGGAAATGGCAGCATCATCAATTCCGCGACAATGAAAACCAATCTCATCACTCTCAACGGTGGCGGGTTGAACAATTCAGCCACCATAGGTGAAAAGACAAATGGTGCAAAAATCGATATTACCGGAGTCGGCGGTGACTTTATCAATACCGGAACAATGTCAACAGTAAATAATATTACTTTCACCGGTCTTGGCAACCTCTCCAATTCCTTGACCTTGACAGCGGCAGGCAATATTTCTCTTGCCGGCGGTTCCCTGACCAATACCGGAACAATGATCGTAACAGGAAATATTGCACTGGCTGGCGCAGGCAATCTGAACAACACCACAGGCTCCATTACTGCAAATGCTGTCAGCCTCGCAACCGGAAACCTGACTAACAATGTCGTCCTGAAAACAAATTCCATCGATCTCGGCGGTGGCAATCTGAACAACTCGGGCACTTTGAAGGAGAGAGTCGCCGGTTTGTCGCATATAGCCCTTGTAGGTGGAGGAACTTTCACCAATACAGGAACAGTATCTTCTTTCAATAATGCGGTGGCAGTATCGTATGACACCCTTACTCTTGATGGCGCGAACTTTATCAGCGGTACCAAGACTTTCAACGTCGACACTCTCAATCTCCTTGGCGCAGGTACCAGGAACCTGACAATTTCCCCTGTCGGAATGACTGTTACGACCCTTAATCTGACTACCGGCAATGCGATAATGGCGCAAGGCAAACTGACTGTCACCGGCAACTTCAATTTTGACGCCGCCTCGCCCAGCCAGTATTTCCAGCTCGGTAATCCCGTCACTTCAGTAGCGACTCTTACAGTCAATGGCTCAATAGCAAACGACGATCTTTCACACTTCTTCGTCACCCGTGGAAATAATAAGGTATGGGTCAAACCGGGTGCTGTTGGCACACCGATCTCATTCTTCCTCAACGACAGCACCAATCTGGCGACCGTTTCCCAGATGGACATCAATGTCAGTACTGGAACAAGCAAGGCGATTGGTATCAGCACGTCCACTCCGTTGACCACGAACGGCAAATATAACGGTACGCCGGTAAGCCCCGCCAAGGCACTGGTCTCTGTCGCCAGGGTGTGGAATATCAGCAGGACTATTGGCGAGTTCTCATCGCTGACGGTGAAATTCAACTGGGCCGCCTCAGAACAGGGCGCAAATATCAACAACGCCAACGGCCAGCTCTGGAACACTCCTGCCACATCATGGAGTCCGACAAACAAGGGTGGTGGCGCAGGCATGTCGGGGACATCTTATGAAACGGACATCCTCAGGTACAGCGGTGCGTATTCAGTATCGATCACCGCACCAAATGTCGCCATGAATGACAGTTCCTACTTTGAAACAAAGTTTGACGAGCTGAAAGAGAAATTCATGGATGCCATCCTAGGTGTCAAGGAAGAGCTTGTCGAACAGCAGATGGTTGCCGAAGCACAGATAAGATCAGCCATTGAGAATACCTTCAGCCAGATGGCGAATCGCGGCAGTCTCATGGAGAAGAATAATCTGTTCAAGACAGACATTGATCTCGGACTTGAAGAACTGCTCGCAGTCTGAAGTTCATCGTCTTGGCGAAATTGAGATATTGTCATATGAAACATAGCCCTGCCATAGCAGGTCAAACATATTGGATTTGACGGAATAACCGTCATAATGCCCATAAGGAGGAAAGATGCCATACCGTTTATTTTCTATTTCAAGATTTGACCGGAATACCCGTAATCTGATTTGCGGGAACTGGTTCAAGTCCTGGAATTTCTCGATGAAGGATGCGAGCAGGATGACTGTTTGCATTTCTCTGATATTGGTATTCGTCGCCAGCTCGATGTCAGCTGCGCCGTTTGCCAAGAAGTTTAAATTAAACCTGCAAGACGGTACTTCTATCGATCTGTTTGGACAGGGCGATGAGTTCACCTCTGTTTTTGAGACCCCTGATGGTTATACCGTGATCTTCGATCCTGCGACCAAGACCTACTATTATGCCGCAAAGTCAGATGATGGAAGCACTTTGATTTCCTCGGGCTTGGAGGTCGGAAAAGGCGACCCAGCTGCAATTGGCCTGGACAAACACTTGCGAAAAAGCCTTGAAACGACCAGGAAGGAAGCCCAGGAACGCTTCGAGAAGTGGGACAAGCAGATGGAGGTCAGCAAGAACTGGAAAGCTCTGAAGGCTGCGCACCTGAATGCTGGCAGGGTCCCACCCAATGGAATCCAGATGGCGCCTCCATCGGAGCCCACTTTAGGTGTCAAGAAGGGATTATGTCTTCTGATAGATTTTGATGATGACGTGGCAACAATTCCCAAGGCGTCTATTGTAGATTTCTGCAATGGTGACAATTTCACGGATTATGGCAATAACGGGTCGGTAAAGCAATTTTTCTATAACAACTCAGACGGCCTTTTAACCTACACGAACGTTGTAACAGCCTATATCCGCATCCCCAATTCCCTGCACCCGAAAAGCTATTATAATAATACATCGATAAACAATGGAACCAATGCCAACTTGCTGATCAAGGATGCCTTAAACATAATGAAAGCTCTGCCGAATTACGCAACAGAGATCCTTCCGACATTTGCAGATCTTACCACCGACTCAGGTGGCAATATCCTATGTACCAATGTGTTCTATGCCGGCGACAACGGTGACACATGGCAGTATGGGTTGTGGCCACATTCATGGGCCTTGTCTGAAGTCGGCGCGCAGGAGCTCTCGCCCAACGGCATGAAAGTATTCAGGTATCAGCTCTCCAATATAGGATCTTCGCTATCAATCGCGACTTTCTGCCATGAGAACGGGCACATGCTCTGCGATTTCCCTGACCTCTATGACTATACATATAATTCAGTTGGAGGAGCCGGCGATTTCTGCATAATGGGTTCTGGCGAGGTTGGCGTGTTCGACAAGAACCCGGCCCATGTCTGTGCATATCTTAAGTATGCGGCGGGATGGACGACAACTACCGAACTGACAAGCTCTTCAAAAATTACAGCAAGCGTGACCGTAGGAACAGGAAAGAACCATATATATCGTTATGTGAAGCCGGGCGTTCCGACCGAATACTTCCTTGTTGAAAACCGGAGTAAAAGTATAGAAGCCGGCCTGCCCGCTTCGGGTATCGCCGTCTGGCATGTAGACGAACTGGGAGACCGGGACAATCCGAGCCTTGTCCCCAATGCGACACACGCAAATTATGAAGTAACCCTCGTTCAGGCCGACAATCTGTGGCACTTTGAACATAATGTGAACTCGGGCGATGCGAATGATCTCTATTACGCTGGCAATTCTGCAGCAAGCTATACCAACGTTTTGGATGACGACACCTCTAATCCTAACGCACACTGGTGGAATGGTTCTCGGTCCGGCATGGTCATGAAAAACATAACCATTTCCGGAAACTCCATGTCCTATTACACGAGCAATGAAGATCCTTTCCCGGATATCACCGTCAAGGGCAATGGTATTGTAATTGAAAATGGCGCCGTGACTGTTTCTGCTGATAACAATACGGATTTTGGTACATCAGTTGTCGGTTCACTCTCTAAAACTTTTACTATTTACAATACCGGCGATCTTCCTTTGTACCTTACTTCAACGCCCAAAGTCATAATTGGCGGAGCCAATGCCGCAGATTTCTCCGTCACCGTTCTGCCGACATCACCAGTCAATGCCGGCAATAGCACAGATTTCCAAATAACTATCACACCCAGCGCTGCCGGCATTAGGACGGCCACGATCACCATCGCCAACAATGTCACCGGAAAGAACCCATACACATTCACAGTACAGGGACAGGCGACGGATCCCAACATTGAAGTCAAAGGCAATGGGGTTTTGATTGAAAATGGTTCCGTGCTTCCTTCTATTACGAATAATACGGATTTCGGACAGGTATCCACTGATCCGGTTTCACTCACACATACGCTCACATATACTTATTCCATTAACAATACCGGAGGCCTGAACCTGATTCTCGCCGCCCTCGATGTCAACAAAGTTGTAATTTCCGGCGCCAATGCCGCAGATTTCTCAGTCGCCGTCATACCTTCATCTCCGATTGCAGGCGGCGCCAGCACGGATTTCCAGATAACCTTCACACCAATCGATGTCGGCAATAGGACAGCTACAGTAACTATCGCAAACAATGTTGACGGAATGAATCCGTATACGTTCACATTGACGGGAAAAGGAATCAATCCCGGCGTACTTAAATTCAGGACAAAAGATCTTATTGTGAACGAATATGATACCACCGCCAAATTCACTGTTGACAGAATCGGAGGTATCGATGGTACGGTCACCGTAACATATTCCACAATCGATGGCACAGCCGAAGGCGGAAAGGATTTTATTGCAAAATCCGGCGTTCTTACGTGGCCGTCGGGATTTGCAGCCCCACAGACTTTCGAAATCACCATATTGAATGACGTGATGGCTGAAGGGACTGAATTTTTTAACGTGGAGTTGAGCAATGCCACTGTTGCCCGCCTTGGCACTGACGAGGGTGATTATAATGTGCTGGTCACCATACTTGACAATGACTATAGCATCCTTATTACAAATGTCGGTCCCGGAACTACGAATCCTTCCGGCATAACATATGTCGAAGCTTTTGGGAAGAATAACATTACCGCGATTCCAAAAGCCAATAGCCATTTTATCAATTGGACAAGCATCGGTCTGATTACCATAGCGGATCCGACAAAGCAAAGTACGAGCATCACATATACCGGTGATGGGACAGTCACTGCAAATTTCGATTACAACAGCAACACTGTTGCCCTGACAATGGCTGCGGCTGGAGATGGGACAGTGACTCCTGTAAGTTCAACAATCAATGTTAATACTCCGACTGCAATAACTGCGACAGCAAATCCCGGAAGCTTTTTTGCTGGCTGGAGCGTATTAGGCGAGGCAGTAGTTCAAGATGCTGAATCTGCAAACACAAACGTTACAATTTACAGCGATGCGACAGTCACCGCAAACTTCATTACCGTATTGCCTGTGGTTGTGGCAAACAATGTCCCTGAAACACCCCTGACGGATACCAAGGGCAACATGAAAATGTATAAAATCACAGTACCGGCTTCGATGACCTCTCTCATGATATCTACAAGCGGCGGAACAGGTGACTGCGACATCTATACGAGATTTGCTGCGGCTCCAACTCTTGCAGAGTATTATGCAAAGTCAACAGGTCCCGGCACAGATGAATCCATCACCATACCCGACCCCAAAGCCGGAACCTGGTACATAATGGTTTACGCGTACGACGATTATGCCGGAGTTTCTCTCCTTGCCACATATGGAACAGATTTGCCGGGAAAAGCCGAAGGGTTTGCCATATTGTCATCCCCGCCTGTAAGAACCGACAGGATTAGAATGTCATGGACTGCGGTACCTGATTCCACTAACTATGAAATCTGGCGCTCGGATGTGAACGATGTCGGCCTTGCATTCAAGCTGGATACCATAGACGCAATTAACTCCATCTATTCGGATGTATTCACCGCTGCCGGAGAATACCATTACTACTACTGGGTAAGGGCTATAAATGCGTTCGGAGCCGGGGAATTCAGTGACTATGCCTATGGGACAAATACGACATCCGGAGTTGTCGTTCTGCCAAATGGAAAAGCAATTACGTTGATAAGCGAAACCGCAGGCTCCCTGAAAACTTTCAAGATCGCACCTCTTGATGCTCTCCAGACACTTCTCGAAGTAACTGTTTCCGGCGGTACAGGCGACTGCGATCTGAATATTGTCAAACCTGACGGTACTCTGATCAAAAAATCCATACACTCAAGCACCAATGAATTTGTGCAAATAAGCGGCACCCCTCTCCCCACGGGCGACTGGTTCATATACCTCTACGGAGTTACGAACTACAGCGGCGTTTCCCTTATGGCAAAATTCAGCAATATCACTGCTTTGCCTGCAGCTCCCAAGGTAACAGCTACGGACGGCACATATGAGGACAGGGTAATTGTCACATGGCCCGTAGTAACCTCAGCTACAAGCTACGAGGTGTTCAGGGTAACGGATCCTGCTGTCCTGCCAGATTTGGCATCTCCTTTCGGCGTTACGACAGATTGCATCTTCGAGGACAGTTCCGCTGAGGCTGGTACGACCTACTACTATTCCGCCAGGGCGAAGAATTCCAAAGGTCCCAGCCTGTTAAGCAAAGCTGATGCCGGCTGGGTGTCCAAAACTCCATCGGTTCCCGCCGCCGTCGTGGCGTCTGATGGCACATATTTTGATAAGATCCGCCTGACTTGGAAATTGGTGCCAAACGCTACGTCATATGCCATATTCCGCTCCCTTGACCCAAATGCCGCTCCGCCGGTTCCAGGCGTAGATATTCCGATTGCGGAAACGAACGCCCTCTTCTATGACGATTTCGGCAGTGATACACTCCAGCCGCCAATAGTCTTCTATTATTGGATCGTGCCGAAAAATACTACTGGGTTCGGTATCATAAGCAACAGAGACAGCGGCTATCTCGCCAAAAAGGGACCTGCCTCAGTTTCTGCCAGCTATGGAACATATTCCAACAAGATAACAATAACCTGGCCCGCTGTTATCGGAGCTGTTTCATACGATGTCTATCGTTATACCGACGTTGCGCTATTGGATAATGACGCGACTTTTACAAAGATCGCTGCGACCTCCGTTGATGATCCTACGGCCCTATACGGCAAACCCTATTATTACAGGGTTAAGGCCAAGTACGGAACAGGAACACCCATAGTTTACAAATATGACAGCGATTTCAGCCTCTCCAGCAAGGCAGGAATGGCCTATGGAAGCTACAATGCGACTGCTACAGGACTAGTTGATGGAACACCATCTGATCCGCAGGAAGCCGCAACCCCGGGCGCCACCAAATATTTCTCAATCGATGTCCCGATTGGCACTACAAGACTTGTAGCAACCCTTTCAGGAACTTCATCTGCAAAGAACAACGACTGCGACCTGTTTGCGAAGTTCGCAAACTTCCCGACAAAGTCGTCATACACCGCTAAAGGCGTTGAAAACGCCACCTCTGAAATAATGACTGTCAGCAATCCTGCGCCCGGGACCTGGTATTTCCTGCTCTACGCAACTACTGCATACTCGAATGTCACACTCACAGCAAACTGCTATGCGGTAACTGACATTATCCTGACACAGGTGCCTGCAAATGATCTTGCGGTTCCGTTCACCGCTACGTTCAAGGGTCTTGTCGTTGATAAGGACAATATAGGAATCCCGAACATGGTAGTCCTGGCGAGAAATCCGTTTACCGGACTGACAAGCTCCCTGACAAAAACCGACACCAAAGGCATATTCACATATACCGCCAAGATCACTTCCGAAGGCGAGCACACCTTCGACTTCTTCTTCAATACGATGCCTGATGCCGCCAAGGGCACTGCGAGCCATACGGTCGCCACGAGGAAAGGATGCCTCGATTCAAACAATTTCTTCGATTATGCCGCGTATCTCAGGGCCACACCAGTGGCCGTGGCATCCCAGACTGACGTCATAGGCCTCCAGGACTTCCTGGAAATCCGAAATGGATGGAACGCATCAGGAACTATAACTCCCGGAGATAAATACGAGACTATGTGGATCGACAGTACTCTTTTGAAAGCAAATGACGACACACAGCTCGTCGGAAAGCTTGATAATGGCTTGTACTTGTTCTTCTACGGTGTAGAAGGCGTTGGCGTTGGAAACGATACGACCACGACATCGGCCTTGTCGGCAGTTCCGTTCGTAGTACATGTTGCTTCCGGACAGATGCCCACGGTCGCAAACAACCTTTGGAATCGAAAAATAATCGGTGATTCGCAAAAGACGGACATCCTTTCAGGAAAAACAGGAATCATCGCCATTGTGGCGCTCAACAGCAATACCGCAGCAGGGGACAATGATTACAATATTTCTCTGATTGCCCTGGAACAGTTTGACATACTTGCGAAATTCGCAGCTGGCACACAGGGTGCCGTAGTCGACGGGACCAAATATACAGATGTCCTTACCCGGAAGTCCACAATCACAACCGACAGCGGAAGAATTATAAATGTGCTCTCAACCGCTACTGTGAAGTAGGGTAGTCTTTCCAGCTTTTGCATTATTATACAAAGGGCTGTCTCCGGACAGCCCTTTTGCTTCCCCCTCTTTAAAAATCGGGATTCCGTATTATTTTTGAGAATCAAAAATAATACGGAGGATTCAGCGCATGAAGATAAAACCTGGCAGCAAACTTGTCATGATCGGGGATTCTGTTACTGACTGCGGACGTGCCCAGCCGATAGCCGAGGGGCTGTTCGATCCGCTTGGCAGAGGCTATGTGAACATCGTGGCGGCTCTGATAGGCGCAACCTATCCTGACTACGGAATCCGCATTGTCAACGTCGGATGCAGCGGCAACAACGTGCTGAGCCTCAAGGACCGCTGGAAACGCGATGTGCTGGATTTGAAACCGGACTGGGTTTCAATCATGATCGGCATAAACGACGTATGGCGCCAGTTCGATGTGCCGCTGATGAAAGAGCAGCATGTCCAGCTCGACGTGTATGAGAAGACGCTTGACAAGCTCGTAACCGAAACACTCCGCCGGACAAAAGGCGTGGTGCTGATGACACCTTATTACATCGAGACCAGTCGTAACGATGCGATGCGCGCCAGAATGGATGAATATAGCGCTGTGGTTAAAAAGATAGCCATGAAGAGAAAGACTCTGTTTGGCGACACGCAGGCGGCATTCGATTCCCTTTTGAAAAACTGCCATTCGGCCGCAATCGCCTGGGACCGTGTCCATCCCAACCAGATCGGACATGCCGTCATCGCCCGCACATTCCTCGACACAGTCGGATTCGAATGGAAGAGGTAGGGATTTGAAGAAGGAGTCAGAAGACAGAGGACAGAGGAAGTTCGAAAGTTCGGAAATGCGGGAGTTCGAAAGTTTGAATATCGGATCTTAATCTTAGGCCAAATCAGGCTTCTAAATCCTTTTTCGAATCTTTATCGCCGATTCTCCGACACGCCGACGTGTCCGCCATAGCTTCTTAGCGACGGGGGATTCGTTGGTTCATTTCTACCTGCTAGCCTTCTGCTGACTTCTGTCTCCTGTCTTCTGACTTCTATCTTCCGCTTTCCGAATTCCTATTTATCTTCTCCCGGTACGATTTCGGGCCGGTACCCGCGATTTTCCTGAATACGCGGCTGAAATAGAACTGGTCACGGTATCCGACCAGATTTGCTATCTGTGAAACCGCAATATCCGAACGCAGTAGCCACTGGGCGGCATTCTGCACCCTTACCTTGGAAATATAGGAGACAGGTGTCAGCCCGATCCTCTTTTTGAAAAGCCGGTAGAAATGGCCTTCGCTGCAGTTGAATTTTGAGGCAAGTTCAGAAATATCCAGATCATCGGCGAAATGCTCGTTGATATACGCGACCGCTTTCTCAATGATATTCTGGTCAGCCTGTACCTTCCCTTCCTTGAAGTGGCGCTGAAAACACCCGAGGATATCGAGGCACCTGCCATCAAGTTCCATGCCTACATGTCCATATCCCCTTCGTGACAGATTCCAGATCTCCTGGCTCTTTGCCGCAATATCCGAACTTGTCGTGTAAAGCACCTTGTCGACCGGCAATCCTCTGAAAACGTCACCTTTGCAGCCTATCCAGATCATTTCAGCCCTGGTGTCCGTAAGCTCAGTGTGGGCGATGTCGGGAGGAATCAGGAAAATCCGGCTGTCCACTATCGGGATGTCATCCTGCTTTTCAATCCTCAGCCTTCCCTCCCCGCTTATCACGCAGGCAATCTCCCAGAACTTGTGGTATCCGAAAATCCCGCTTGCCAGCACCCCGCGGATCCTTTCAATGTAGATAGGGGAAAGATAAGATGAGCGGCTGGCTCCGAAATCGCCTCCCCAGAGGGAATCCTTTAAAAATGATATGCTGTCGAGTTTAACTTCCATGTCATAATAGTCCATGCTTTTTGCTAATTTTATCCATAGCACAACTATTTCAAGGGCAGTATTGTTAATCCAGCAAAACAAAGGATGCTGGATACATGATGCTGGATGCTAGATGCTAGAAATATTGAATTTAAATATCTCTGACACTTTGATACTCTGATACTTTGACACTTTATATAAGATGAAAATACAAACCCAAGGAGATACAATGAAAGCTGCGTTCAAGGGACCAAATGGAATAAGTTTCAAGGATGTCGGAACACGCGCGCTCAAGCCGGATGAGATACGGCTGAAAGTCAACGCCTGCGGGATCTGCGGAACTGACCTCCATTCCGATCCAGGCAACAAGAATGAATCGAGGTTCGGGCATGAGATGGCCGGAACGATCCTAGAACTCGGTTCAGCAGTGAAAAATCTTTCAGTCGGACAGAAAGTCGCAATCGACTCCTCGAGCGCCTGCGGACATTGCAGCCAATGCAAGAATGGACAACAGGAGCTCTGCACCA
Source organism: Lentisphaerota bacterium (assembly GCA_025360875.1). Classification (GTDB taxonomy): domain Bacteria; phylum Verrucomicrobiota; class Lentisphaeria; order Victivallales; family GWF2-50-93; genus GWF2-50-93. The sequence goes on along the minus strand of JANYBI010000312.1, from coordinate 4,648 downwards.
ACGTCCAGTGCATATTTACCAACATGCAACTTGGATTCGCCGAAGAAATCGTAGCCCCTGCGATAAGCGCCGTGCCTTTCAGCGGAATTTCAGATGCGGTGGCGTCGCTGCAGGAACCTCTCGGGGTCTCGATCGACATGGTACGCCTTACCGACATCGGTCTGAATTCCAATGTCCTGCTGATGGGCGCGGGCCCGATCGGACTCATGGCAGTCGCTCTTGCGAAACGCCAGGGCGCACGGAAAATATTCGTCTGCCAGCGCAAACGCCGCAAGGCCCGCTGCCAGATCGCGCTTGACTGGGGCGCCGATGCCATCATCGATCCCGAGGAACTCGAGAAATATGATTTCAAATGCGATATAAACCGGATAATGGTCACGAGCGCCCCTGACACGATCGGAACTGCTGCGAAGATCGCATGCAAAGGCGGGATCATAACTTTTATCGGACTCGGATTCGGCGAAAAGGAAAAGATATCACTGGAAGGAAATGCATTCCATTTCAAGAAACTGCAGCTTCGCGCCTCATTTGCATCACCGGCAATGTTCGGTCCGATGGCGATAGAGTATCTGGAGAAGAAAATCATCGACGGCGAAAGGCTTATATCCCATACGTATCCTCTTGCGGATCTCGCAAAAGGTATGGAGACGGCGGCAAAGGATCTGGATGCGGTGAAAGTCGTGATCAATTGTTGAATTCAGGTGTCAGGAGGGGAAGTTCGAAAGTTCGGAAATGCGAAAGTTCGAAAGTGCCAATAACCAATAACTGATGAGCTGATTTCAAAAATACTAAAAACGATAGTTGCGGAAACAAGCCCGTTGGAGTTCAAACTTTAGTTTGTCTTGAATTCGTTCGTAGTAGCGCAATTAATTGCGCGTTCTTAATAAAGGATAACGGCGTATAAATTCGCCTACTACAAACAAAACACACAATCTGAAGTCAAAGATCCCGGCTCCGTTAAGGATGTCGGGACTTGTACTCCAATTTAAGGAATCGACTCAGAGAGGCAATTTTAAAATTGCCTCATAGGAAATAGAAGGATGGGAACAATATGACTGGCAGGGAAAGGATGCTCAAGACGCTTCGTTTCGAGGAGCCGGACAGGCCTCCTCACTTTGAAGTGATGTTTGAGCTGGAAAAAGAGGCGTTTGGACTTGAGTTTCCCGACGGGAACGCATGGAATGCCTGCTCTGCTGCAAGCAAGGATCGGATGATCGGCCAGTGCATGGAAATATACCAGAAAATTGTCGAGCGCTACCATTGGGACGCACTTGCCGTCTTCTGGCCGTGGAGCGATCCTGACGGAGTTGTGGCAGCAAAAAAAATATTTGGCAACGAAATCCTCATCGGAAGCATCGTCGGAGGTTCAATATGGTCCATCGAAAGCATCCGGGACTGGACTGAATTCGCGATAACCCTGACGGAGCGTCCGGATGAGATTCATCGCATCGCCAACGAAAGGACGGAAACTGCGATTGAAAAATTCAAGTCTCTGACAGATGCCGGTGCAGATTTCATACATGTCGTCAACGATGTCGCCTTCAACGCCGGCCCTTTCATCTCCCCGGCCCAGTTCTCTGAATTCATCACTCCGCAACTGAAGAGGCAGGTCGAATTCATAAAATCACAGGGAGTGATTCCTTTCGTCCACACAGATGGTAACATAGACACGATACTTGACGACTATCTCTCCCTGGGCGCCGCCTGTTTCCAGTCAGTGGATCCGATGGCGGGAATGGATATCGCAAAGACAAAGAAACGCTGCCATGGAAAGATGGCGCTGATGGGCAACGTCCAGTGCAACCTGCTGCAGGACGGGCCGGACGAAGCCATAAGGAAATCCGCCCTCTACTGTCTGGAGAACGCATCTCCCGGTGGAGGATACATCTACGGCACCTCCAATACCATATTCAAGGGAATGCCTCTGAGAAATTACGAGTACATGCTTGATGTCTACCGTGAATTCGTGAACAGGAAGCGCACATGAATACTGCACACCCAGTCGACATCAGCTTAAACTTCATGCCGGCATTCTTTCACAAGCACCTCGGTGTGACCTATGGCGAAGCATTCTACTTCGACCCGCGTTACCGCGCAGACGTGGAGTGTGCCGAAGTCCGCTTCCTCTATGAGATACTGGGCCGTTTCGGTGTGGGGAGCCCAAACCCATCCCCTTCTCCAAATCTCTTCATCCAGCCGATCGATCTGCTCAAGGCCACTCAAGGGACAACCGTCTACTGTCCGCCTGACTCCACACTGGAAACACGTGGGCATGCGTGGGCCGAATATGGTGTTGCGGAGATCGCACGCCTTGACCCGCGTGACTCGGCACATCATCCTTTTATCGACACCATCATCGCCCAGTATAGGGAACTGAAGCGCCTCTACGGAGATCACGCCGACATCTTCGGCATCAAGTCCGGGGTGATGAATATCCACGCCCCATTCACTACGGCCCACCAGCTCTGCGGAGAATCGCTGTTCTATCTGATGCTGGACGACCCGGAAGGCGTCCGTGTGATCTTCGAAAGGATCTGGGCAATGTATCAGGCAATCTTTGCGCGCCTCTCCGCTGAAATCGGTACTCCGTCTCTGTCGCGGGTGAATCTTGGAGACTGCTCTGCCTGCATGATTTCCGCTGAGCAGTATCGTGCGGTTGTATTGCTGGCAAACAAGGGCATCGCAACAAAGTTCGCAAATGCTAACTATCACTCATGTGGAGCTTCCAGCCACTTGCTCGAAGCCTTCGCCGAAATTCCGGGAGTTGCATCCATCGAACTTGGTCCGGGAACAGATCTGGCGCAGGCTGTCCGACGCCTGCCCGGCGTGGCCATGCGCCCTCTTGTTGATCCGCTTGTGATGCGAAATGCGAGCCCGGATGCGGTTGATGCTCTGACACGCTCCATCGTCGACGCCTGTGCACCAGCGCCATCCACGACGCTCTGTGCGTGGTCCTTCGACCGGGAAACTCCTGTCGCCAATGTCACTGCAATGTATTCCGCTGTAATAAGAAAAAAATAAGGATAAAGATGCCCATGACACCGAAACAACGAATGCTCGCAGCCTACAGGGGCGAACTTCCTGACACAGTGCCAGTCGCGCCTGAGTTCTGGTATTATCTGCCGGTCAAGCTTCTTAATGTCGACATGGTCAAATACGAACGTGAGATCCCTCTCTGGGAGGCCCTGCTGAAAACATTCCGGCACTATAAGACTGAAGGATGGGGTGCGGTTTTCGCAGGGGCGCCTGCGCCGGATGTCAAATACTCCGAACAATGGCTCGATCTCGGCGATGGCCGTTTCGAATCGCGGAGAAAGCAAATAACTCCTTTCGGAGAATTGACTTCATCCCAATTCTATGACCGTGAAGAGCCTTCATGGTCTGGTGAACGTCCAATCAAGGATTTTGTCCGGGACTGGAAGTCCTACAAGGCTGTCAGCATGGGATCCATAAAGGACATGGATTGGAAGCCGGTCAATCATGCGTTGGATGTGGTGGGAGAAGATTATCTGCTGGAGCCTTGGCTCGGGGTTCCTTTCTTCGACTATGTTGCTCTTCCCCGCGAAGGCGGGCTTGAGCAGGGAATTTTCGATCTGATGGAACATGAGTCATTTTTCGAAAAACTCCAGGAGGAATATATCGACTGGATGCGCACTCTTGCCCGGTCTGCGGCGGTGAACACAAGGGCGGAATCCTTCTGCATCGGTTGCGCATGGTCATGTGTTTCGCTGATCGGGCCGGATCTATGGCGCCGCTGGGACAAGCCCGTGATCAAGGCTGTCGCCGATGAACTTCATTCCGCAGGAAAGCTCCTGCACATACATTTCCACGGGAAAAGCCATGCCGTACTGGAAGATCTTGCCGACTGTGGCGCAGACTGCATCTGTCCATTCGAACGCGCGCCCGGAGGCGATATTTCAGATCTCCGCGAACTTCGCAGAATCCTGGGCGGCAAGGTAACGGTTAATGGCAATGTGCATACCGTCGAAACCCTGATCCGCGGCACTCCGGCCGATGTCGAGAGGGAAGTCGAGGAGATATTCGAGCAATGGGGTCCGGACAAGCGCCGTCTAATTCTTGGCACTGGCGACCAGGTCGGACGTGAAACTTCGGATGAGAATATCGCCGCCATGATCAATACTGGGCGCCGTCTGGGAAAATGCATTGACAAATAAGATTTTAAGGAGCGCCGGCATCTTGCCGGCTATAGTAAATAAGTGCCAGCATCCTGCTGGCACTCCGAGGTAGTTCCGGCAAAGCCGGTTAAGTACAAAAAAACAGGAGACAAAAAGATGAAACTTGTTGCAGGCGTAATAGGGTGCGGAAACATATCCAAATTCCATTTTTCAGGGCTTGAGAAGGCTGGAGCAAAGATCAAATGGGTCTGTGACCTGAGAGAGGATTCGGCAAAGGCATGGGCTGACAAGTTCAACGCCAGGTATACCGACAACTACATGGAAATCATCAACGATCCCGAAGTGAATGTCGTGAACATCACTCCGATATCGGCTGTTCACAAGCCCATGTGTTTGGCGGCAATCAGCAAAGGCAAGGCTGTGATATGCGAAAAGACCCTGACGGAAAATGCCAGGGATTCATATGAGATCGTAAAAAAGGCAGGTGATGCCGGAACCATATTCTACACATC
>JANYBI010000310.1 GCA_025360875.1 Lentisphaerota bacterium | reverse complement strand
GTAGGAGTTCACAGCTTCAGCTGTGTCTTTGGAAATCTCTGAAAATAAAATTCACAAGAACACAACTAAAGTTGTGAACTTCTTCATGTATCAGATTATAAAAGGTGTTTTTTTAATGATCCGCCGGAAAAGTGATTGTCATGGATAGAATTAAAATTCTGCTTATATTGGAAGCTACTGCCGGAGGGACTCGGCGTTACATCACCCAAGTCCTCTCGCATCTGGATTTGAACAGGTTTGAACCTGTATTGTTCTGCGCCGCAGAACGTGATCCGGCTTTCCTGGAAGATATTGAGATCATCAGGAGACGCGGGATAAAAGTGCTGTTTTTCCCCATGAAAAGGGAAATTTCGCCGATATCCGATTTCTGGCTGACCTTGAAGATGTCCAAGGCGATAAGACAGGAAAAGCCTGACATTGTCCATACCCACAGTAGCAAAGCCGGAATTATCGGGCGTACGGCCGCCAGGCTTGCCGGAGTTGCGAAGATCGCACATACCCCTCACGTTTTCCCTTTTGAAATGGATGTGGGGAAATTCAAAAGGCGGTTTTATCTTTTCCTGGAAAGGATTGCTGCACGATGGACGTCATTGCTGATTGCCGTGAGCAATTCAGAAAAGGATGTGGCGCTGGAATATGGACTTTTCAAAGCCGGGAACACAGTGGTAAACGCCAATGGGATTGATCCTGAACTTTGGAGGGTGGTGGATATAGGCGAACGGGAAAAGCTCAGGGAACAGGCGGGAATTCCCAACGGCGTGTTCGTTGTAGGCATGGTCGGACGGTTCATGCCCCAGAAAGGGCATCGCATATTGGTAGAAGCGGCTGAGCTCCTGCTGAAGAAGAATAGGGACATCCATTTTGTCCTGGTAGGGGAAGGGGAACTGAAAAATAAAATCCGGAATTTGACTGTCTCGAAAAAGATTGAAAGCAAATTTCACTTTTTCGAACAGACAGACCGTGTCGCGGATTATTACGCGACCTTCGACTGCCTGGTTCTGCCGTCATTATGGGAGGGCTGTCCGTTCACTGCAATGGAGGCGATGGCGATGAGGATCCCAGTGATCGCCAGTTCAGTCGGAGGAGTAAGTGAAATAATTGAGGACAGGATTTCCGGACTGCTGACACCTCCTGCCGATGCTAGCTCGCTGGCCGATGCGATTGAGAAGCTGTGCGAAGATCGCAAGCTCTGTGGGAGCCTGGGTGAAAAAGGGCAGCAGCGGATTATGGATAAATTCCTGCTTTCTGACAGCATAAGAAGACTGGAGGACATTTATCAGCGGCTGGTTGCTGCATAGAGTGTCAATTATCGGGATATTTGATAATGAGAGCTTGAATGACTACATTGATTATCATTGAATAAGGAGGAATATACCATGAAAAAAACTAGAAGGCCGAATCATCCGGGAGCGATTCTTTATGAACTGTATCTTGATGGAATCGGCATCACTTTGAAAGATTTTGCAGATAATATTGGCGTATCCAGAAAAGCCATATCCGCAATTGTTAACGGACATAAGAGGGTAACGCCTGAAATGGCGCTGCGTTTCGCAAAAGCTTTCAATACTACGCCCGAGCTCTGGCTGAACCTCCAGCAGAATTACGATCTTTGGATGGCCAGACAGAACATTGGGGATGAAATTTCATCTATACATCCAGTCCATGCGATGGCGTGAGATTTATTATTCGCATAGAAGCCCGATCGGCATTATATTTAATCGAAAGGGAATATTATGAGCTATACGGCAAATCGTCTGATAATATCTGCGACATCCGCATTTTTCCTGATGTCAATCTGCGCCATGGCTGAAACCACGGTTTGTTTTGAGGCGGAAGACGCCAAGGAGCTCAAACCCCCTGTGAAGGTTACTGAAGTTAAGGACAAGACGGAAGCCGCCAGTGTTTCCGGTGGCAAGATTATTGAAATAGAGCAGGGCGCGGGAGAAGGTTCCAAGGTCGGTGGATCTGCAAAGTATAAGATCAGCTTGAAAGAAGAGGGAGTCTATTATTTGTGGGCACGATGCTGGTGGCTTGACAGCTGCGGCAATTCGTTTGGCGTGAAAATAGCCGACAAGCCCGAATTCATCATGGGAAACGACGGCACTTATAAGAGCTGGCACTGGGTCAAAGCGAAGGTCAGTCTGAAGCTTGACAAAGGATCTTATGATCTTGAGATTTTAAACCGTGAAGATGGGATAAAGATCGATCAGATACTTATAACCAGTGATCGCAAACTGATTCCAGTCGATATTGAGAAAAGCGAGAAGTTGCCGGAATGAGAATTCGACAGCCCTTACGGGCTTAACTACGAACGAATCTCAAGAGATCTTATTTGCTTGTAGTCAATGCCGCAAGGCATGTTCTTGTATTATAATCATTTTTGAAAACTGGAAACTTGCATGATAGTAAAATATCTTAACTCGGGACTGAAAACAATATTGCTCCTCATCCTAGTTACCGCCCCCACCCAGTATTCCTTTGATATCGCCAAGTCCCATCTCTGCATTGCCGATCCGCTGATCTGGCTTGGAGGCCTGATGTTCTGTTTTTCGGCGGCAGCCCGCATCCTCTTTTCAAAAGCCTCCGGCACCACTTTCAATGGACGTATGCTTGCGACCCTGAAAGAGATTATGCCGCTTCCTGAAAACATATTGTTCGTAGTTCTGATCGCATTGTCTTTTTTCAAAGCTGGAAATCATTCCGATGCGGCAATAAAACTCTTTCAGGGCATTGAATATGTCATTGTCGCATTTGTCCTTTTCTCCAAGGTCAGATACGATGATAAAACGCTGGCCAAGTTCGGGATTTTATTCTTAAGCCTTGTCTCCATTGTCGTGTCGATTGCTGCCATTCAATATTTCAACCGCCATGCAGGAATCATGGATGTGAAAGGAACTTTCGGCAACCGCAACACCTACGGCGGTTTTCTGGCGGTGACTTTACCACTAATACTTTCACTCATCCTTCTAATCAAAAACTGGTGGATAAGGATCTGGGGTTTTATCATTATTTCCGCTGCAGGATTCACATTGCTGTCAGGCGGAGCCGCCCTTGGCCTGCTGCTTGGATGCGGCATGGTCTGTGCATTTGTCTCCCGCCGCGCATTCCTCATCTGGGCTTCGATAATTGCTGTCGCAGGTTATTTTGTCCTGCCGAGTCTTCCCCGAGACAATGTTGAAGTGCTTAAACAGTCCATCAGGTTATTTGATGAAGATGGCAAGCCCGAACCTCGTTATGCCGAATGGCAGGCATCCGTGCAGATGTGGAGCGAGCAGCCATTGCTCGGAGTGGGTCTGGGGAACTACCAGTCACAGATCGGGATGAACTACGGTTTTATTGCAGTCAAGGAAGGCCCCAAGGAACAGGACCATAACAATCTGTTCCTGGTATATGCCTCGAGCACCGGGTTTCTGGGCCTGATCGGCTTGTTGACAATGTTGTTATTCTGGTTCCAGAGGACAGCATCTTCCTTTTTCTCATGCAGGAATCCCCCTGGCAGCTACCAGCAAATTCTCGCCCTGGGCGCCATGGGGGCGATTGTGGCGTTCTGCGCAACTTCGATCTGGACGGCACTCCTTGTACGTGGCGTGTTTTTGCTTTTTGTTATTATCGTTGCCGTAGCAATAAGTTATGGCAGGCGACCGGCAGAATCTAAGATATGATTAATAAGCAACAAAGAAAACAGTTATCTGAAATTATCCGCCACCTTGGAAGCGGTACTATTTCCTTTAAAGATTTCAAGCGCAAGCGATATGAGATATTTGGAAATGATGCCGATTTTGATGATTTGGAATTCAATGATGAAAATATCCATGATATTACTGCAATTACGCTTTCCTGTGAAGCTTTATATCTCTGTGAACTGCTAAAAAAGAAAGGAATGTGGGAGCGATGGTTTAAATCAGAATTAAAGCAAGGCTATGATTTGCGCAAGAAAATATCACTTATTTGCTTGTTTCTTTATTCAGACTTAGACCTCTACTGTTTTGATAAAGCAATCAAGATGTCCCCGCCATACTATAAATATGGTTCGTTTTCATTTTGAGTGGGTTCCTATTTTATGTTAGTGGTTCGTAATGGGCATTGACTTTTGTAAAGTTCAGATTGCCAGTGACTAGATAAATCATAACCATGAAGTTCTGGAAAGTTTTAAATCCTCTCGCCTTG
>JANYBI010000297.1 GCA_025360875.1 Lentisphaerota bacterium | reverse complement strand
TTGCGGACGAGCCGACAGGAAATCTTGATTCGCACACCAGCGAGGAAGTCCTGCAGATGTTCAAGAACATCAACAAGGAAGAGGGGATCACAATCATCCTGGTCACACACGATCCTGTTGTTGCCGGCCATACAGGCAGAATAATCCACATCCATGACGGCATCATCGAGGACGGAATTTTCAAAAATAAAATGATTGTCTCATGAAACTTCAACGCACATTGAAAACTGCAGTAAAGGCGCTTATCCGCAATCCCATGAGGGCAATGCTGACTACTCTGGGCATTGTCATTGGGGTAGGGGCAGTGATCGCCATGATGGAGATTGGCCACGGTTCATCATCAGCCGTGCAGAAGACAATTGCCAGCATGGGGGCGAACAATATCCTGATACTTCCTGGAACAGCGGCAAGCGGCGGTGTTAGTTTTGGCGCCGGCAGCAGCATGACCCTCACCCCTCAGGATTATGAGACAATTGTCCGTGATTGCGGTGCTGTAAGGAACGCAGCACCTGTTGTACGCGCACGTGCACAGGTGGTCTACGGGAACAGGAACTGGGTTCCATCGTCCATCAACGGTACGACGGCTTCATTTCTTGACGTCCGTGATTGGAACAGCCTTGAGGACGGGGAAGTCTTTTCCGACAGGGATGTATTGAACGCCAATAAGGTCTGCCTGATAGGACAGACGATCAAGCGGGAGCTTTTCCAGGGAGATAATCCCATCGGAAAGGAGCTCAGAATCAAGAATGTCTCCTTCAGGGTCATCGGAATATTGACTTCGAAAGGCGCCAATATGATGGGCATGGACCAGGACGATATAATACTGGCGCCATGGACGACAATAAAATACAGGGTTACAGGCTCAACCCTTGCCAATACCAACCAGAGCGCAAATAACATTTCAGGCTCAACTGTCAATACGCTTAGCCAGATTTATCCATCTGCTCCAGTCCTTTATCCTGAACAGTCAAGCATCCAGGCCGCCGACACACCATTATCAGTTAGATTCACAAATGTTGATCAGATTATTGTCGCAGCCAAGGCTACAGATGAAATTCCGATTGCAATCCAGCAGATGAGCAAACTGCTCAGGGAAAGGCACAGGATCCATCTTGATGAACCCGATGACTTCAATATCAGGGACATGACCGAGATGACCAAGACTCTCTCCGCAACGACAAAAGTAATGACGAACCTTCTGCTGTGCGTTGCAATGATCTCATTAGTTGTAGGTGGCGTAGGGATAATGAACATCATGCTCGTATCAGTTACCGAAAGAACACGTGAAATAGGCCTCCGCATGGCTGTTGGTGCAAGATCGAAGGACATTTTGAGACAATTCCTGATAGAGTCCGTGGTCCTATGTCTGATTGGAGGTTTTATGGGCATTGTCTTAGGACACGGCGGTTCTTATCTTGTAAAAATTATCCTGCATTGGCCAGTGGAAACCTCTTTAAGTGCAATTGCCGTAGCTGTAATTGTATCAGCCGGTGTCGGAATAATCTTTGGATTCTATCCTGCATGGAAAGCCTCACGCCTTGACCCAATAGAAGCACTCAGATATGAATGAGTATTTATATTCTATTTTTTCTTCTTCAGCAATGGTTCAATGTATTTCCGGTAAAGGTCGAAGAGATACTCAATCCGCTTCATCTCGTCGATGAATGCCTGCGGACGATAGCAAAGGTCTACCGATTTATCGAGTTCCTTGTGGGCCTTGACAAGGGCAGGGGGCATTGAAAGGGGATCGTATAAGTCTGCAAGCGAACTGTCCGGGAACTCTTTTCGCGCATCCAGAACCCGCTGGGCCGCCTGCTCCACCAACTTCATGTTCTTATCCGAAGGTTTGTCCGGCCATGGAAAATTATTATAGACGATATCGTTAGAGTATCTGAAACGGCTCTCCAGTCTTCCGCAGATGTATCGCATCCATATCATGTGCATTTCCGAACTCAGCACTCCGAAATGATATAGCGTGGCATTCGGAATACACGCACAGTTGTCTTACCTTTTCAACTCTTGCGGAAATACGAGGCAGGTCTTTTAATTGCGATGGGTTTATCTCTTTCAACCAAAGGCACCATCTTTTTTCTGCATTGAGCCATTCTTTTGCGCTTATAAGCGGTCTGATAAATTCCTTAGCAGCAGGCTCTGTCTTCAACATTTCCTTTTTCTCGTCATCGTCAAGCAAGAGATTACCGCCATCATTTGGCATATTTCCAAAATTAATTTCAGGGACATCGCAGAGCGGCTTGCTTTTTTTGAGGATAACAATATCTCCGCCTTCGACAAGATATGGATTTATATTTTTGGCTCTTATTTCATGCGCCTCGGATTTTGGACTATCATACTCAAATAGTCGTTTCACTTGAGCTTCATGATTTGCAAAGCCTATGATTACAACATAGACATGAGCTATTCCCCTAGCCTCATTATTCCAGCTGAAAGTTCTATGGGCAAAGTGAATTTTAGTGTTATACTTCTGGAAGAGCATATTCCATAGGATGCCAACTTGCTCCCCCTGTGAAATCGAGTTGGTGGAAACAAAAGCCACCTTTGTATTTGTGTTCTGGATATATTGGGCGGCCTTAAGATACCAGCACGTAACATAATCCAAGACGCCATATCCTTTTACGGAATGGAAAACCATATCCATATCAGAGTTTTGAGAATCATCCCTGTGCTGCTTCCCGATGAAAGGTGGATTTCCGAAAATATAATCGAACTTCATGCCGTGCTTGTTTTGCTGGTCTTGAATTTCATTTTCACCCACAATGTTCAGCTTATTAGCCAATACATTGATGGTGTCATAATGTGCGCGAGGCTCTTTGACAATGCCTACATTAACGACATTTGCGGTCACATCAAAATAGTTCCCGCGCATCAGGTGATTCCAATCAATCCGGAGGGCGTTCGCGTTTGCGATGTTCGCGGACTTCTGGAGCGGAAGCCGGACAAAGTAGTCGCCGACGGCTTCAGATAATTTTATATTCATCTGATGATCCATAAGCCACATCGCGACTTCCGCAATTCTTGCAGGAAACTCCTCTATTTTAATTCCATAAAACGAATCCACATCAATCTTGGAGAAATATTTTATATCGAGAATATCACCGTACTTGTGGATGATTTTAAGTATCTCGATTTCGAGGAGCCTCAACTCCCTATAGGTTATCACAAGGAAGTTTCCGCATCCACAGGCCGGAACGAAGAATTTCAGAGATGCAATCTTATCATGAAACATGCGGAGCTTTGTTTTGACGTTCTTAATTTCATCGAATTCCGACTTGAGCTCATCAAGGAAAAGAGGTTTTATTACCTTTAGAATATTCTTTTCCGAAGTGTAATGAGCGCCTATGTTCCTTCTTTTCTCCGGATCCATCACTGACTGGAAAAGTGAACCGAATATTGCCGGCGATATCTGGCTCCAGTCAAAGTAACAGCATTCAAGGAGAGCGTTTCGCATTTCAGAGTCAAATGAGACGAGGGGGAGGGGCTCCTCGAAGAGTTTTCCATTGATATATCTGAATTGGGAGAGTCTTTCATCAAGGGTATTATGCCGCTTGGATTCAGGCGTGTTTAAAACTTGGAACAGGTGTGCAAGCTTTGAGCCAGTATCCGAACCGTCCACCTCCGGCTTGTAACGTCGCATAATATACATTATGTTAAGTCGCGCCACGCCGAGACGCAGGAGTTTTGAGCGTGTATCTTCTTTATTGATAATGCGATGTGAAGATTAGTCGTTTTGACTGTTAATAACTTGTCAATTATGGCGATGCTCATTATTAAGGTCTTTTATCATGTCCTCAGGTAAAGGGGAAATCGAAAGTATTTGCGCTGTCTTGCCATCTGGCAGGAGAACGGACTCACCGGTCTTTTTTGAAA
>JANYBI010000276.1 GCA_025360875.1 Lentisphaerota bacterium | reverse complement strand
GATACTGCTGACGATCGTGTTCGCCGCCTATTCAGTATGGGCCAACCGGCACTTGCCGCGCGGCCGCTTCAGCCTCACGGAGTTCAAGCAGTCGTTCAACGAGGGCATCTGGTCTTCTTGAAAATATGCAAATTTTAATATCGCGGATGAATTAAAAATTAATATAGTTGCACCTCTCTGGAGAATAAATCATGGCTAAGCCCCTTCGCATCCTCATCCTGGAAGATAGTCCGACTGATGCCGAGTTGGTTCAATTCGAGCTGCAAGAGGCTGGGTTTATTTTTACCCCGGTTGTGGTCAAGACTGAAAAAGATTATATCCGCGAAATACAGGAATCTTGTCCAGACCTTATTCTTTCCGATTATGACCTTCCCGCATACAATGGTGCATTGGCACTTGCTGAGGCAAAAAGAAAATGCCCCGATACCCCCTTTATTCTGGTAACCGGTGCTGTCAGTGAAGATCGTGCTATTGAAATCCTCACCCAGGGGGCCAAGGATTATGTTCTGAAGACCCGGCTCCAGCAACGGCTGGTGCCCGCCGTCCGGAGAGCCCTTGCGGAGGCCGAAGAACACAGGGCGCGAAAACAAGCGGAAGAGGAGCTCCGTGAGACCCACAGAACCCTGGAGGGGCGAGTCATGATCCGGACTGCGGAACTGGAAGCGGAGATGGAGGTACGAAAGAAGACGCAAGAGGCGCTGCAAGATTCCGAGAAGCGATACCGACGGCTCTTTGAAGCTTCCAAGGAGGGTGTCTTGATTCTCGATGCCGATACGGGCAAGGTGGTTGATGTCAATCCTTTCCTGTTGCAACTACTCGGTTATTCTTACGATGCATTATGTGGGAAATATATATGGGAACTCGGTGAATTCAAAGACATTGCCGCTTCCAAGTATGCCTTCAAGACCCTGCAAGATAAAGAATACGTCCAATATGATGATTTGCCATTGGAAACCAATGATGGGCAATGCATCGCAGTAGAATTCGTCAGCAATGTTTACCTGGTAGATCATCGCAAGGTGGTCCAGTGCAATATCCGCGACATCACCAAGCGCAAGAAGACAGATGAGGCGTTGCGCAAAAGCGAACACCGTTACCGGGATCTCTTCAACAGCATGCAGGAAGGATTTTACATTGCGAAGATCCTCTACGATGAAGACGGCAAACCGCAGGATTACCTGTACCTGGATATCAATCCGGTATTTGAGAGGATAATGGGAATTTCGCGGGATCAAATCGTCGGCAAACGGCTCAAGGAACTAACTCCTGATGTTTCATCCCATTGGCTGAATATCTTCAAAAAGGTTGTCCTGACCGGAACGCCGGCTTACAGCGAATTTTACTCGAAATCTTTCCACCGGTACTTCAAGGCCATGGCCTATAGGCCCTTTGAGGGGCAGTTTGCCGTGCTGGTTGATGATATCACTGAGCGCAAGCAGGCAGAAGCGGAAATAGCTCACATGGCATCGTTCCCCATGCTTAATCCGAATCCTATTATCGAAATGGATTTGACAGGAAAGATCCTTTTCTGCAACCCGGCCGCAGAGAGTCTGTTTCCCGATCTCCGGCAGCAGGAACAGGGGCATCCCCTGCTTGCGGATTGGGAGGCGATCGTACATTCCATTTATGAAAGCAATTTGAAAGACATCATAATGCGGGAAGTGAATATTCGTGGGCATTGGTACCAGCAAGCTATTCATTATGTGGAAGTAATGAAGTGCATCCGGATTTACGGAAGTGACATCACCCTCTGGAAAGAAGCTGAGAAGGAACTGATGAACCGCGCGGCACAACTAGAAGACGCCAATGAGGAACTCGAAAGCTTCAGTTATTCGGTCTCCCATGACCTTCGTGCGCCTCTGCGGGCCATAGACGGTTTTTCCCGCATCATCCTCAGGCAGCAGGAGGATAAATTTGATGAGGAGATCAGGCACCAATTCAACCTGATTAGAGAGAATACAAAGATGATGGGAGTTCTGATTGATGATCTTCTTTCTTTTTCAAAGGTACAAAAAACCGATATGAAGATTTCAGTAATTGATATGGACCAACTAGCTCGTAAAGTATGGCATGAAATACTGACAGCAAATAAGGAACGTGAACTGGAACTCAGAATCACAGAGATACTGTCTGGATATGGAGACCAGACACTCATCCGGCAAGTGCTTGTCAATCTTATCTCCAACACCATTAAGTTTACGAGGGATCGAAAGCCGGGCATTGTCGAAATAAGCAGCTATAAACAGGGCGATAAGGTTGTCTATTGTTTGAAGGATAATGGCGCCGGATTCGATATGGCTCATTACGACAAGCTCTTCGGCGTCTTCCAACGCCTCCATAGCAGCGAGGAGTATGAAGGAACAGGTGTCGGGCTGGCGATTGTCCAGCGCATTGTCAGACGTCATCGCGGGCATGTATGGGCAGAAAGCGAAGTGGACAAGGGAGCCACTTTTTATTTTACGTTGTCCTCGACGCCACAAACTAAGGTGGTTTCATAAGCGGAATTAGACAACAATTGACTTGATCAGTTCGAATAAGCGTCAATCCAAAATTAAGGAAACGGACAAGTGAGATCAGGTTCGAGCCGTTGGTTCAATTTTGGATTGACGCTTGAAGAACTAAGCCGCGTATTGTGAGCTATGGTGTTTCAATCGGGTGCTAGTGATGATTTCGCACTGATGAACAGGTAAAACGGGATAACTGATGTCCGTTTTTAATTGAAACATCTCCGTAATGGATACCAGGAACGTTATCGATGGACCGATTCTTGATTCGGTTATGCGAGGGCATTCGATTTTTGACAATAAGATGCCACGGCGAAACAGAGTGTTTTTTTCGCTGAAAACTGG
>JANYBI010000275.1 GCA_025360875.1 Lentisphaerota bacterium | reverse complement strand
CGCCATAGTGATCACTGTGGCCGGGCTGATTTCCATCTTCGCCCTGCCGGTGTCGCAATATCCCAACATCACACCGTCGCAGGTGCAGATAACAGCGATGTTTCCCGGTGCCGACGCCGATACCGTCCTCAAGACTGTCGTCGAGCCGATAGAGGCGCAGGTGAACGGCGTCAAGGGCATGATGTACATATCTTCCACAAGTTCCGATGACGGGACAGCGATAATCACGGTGACTTTTCCCGCAGGTACAAGCGGTGACATAAACACCGTCAATGTCCAGAACAAGGTGAGCATTGCCGAACCCAAGCTTCCGGCGGAAGTGAAGGCGCAGGGGCTCACTGTCAAGGAAAAATCGAGCAACATCCTGCTTGTCGTAAGCCTTTATTCCCCGAAGGGCACATACGACCCGATATTCCTGAGCAACTATGTCAACATCTACATCCGCGACGAGATCATGAGGATAAGCGGAGTGGGCGACAGCACGACACTTGGTGCGGCCGTATATTCGATGCGCCTCTGGCTGAATCCCGACAGGATGTCCGGACTTGGTCTGACAGCTTCCGACATTATAAATACCATAAAACAGCAGAACGTGCAGGTGTCCGCAGGCGCGATCGGCGAGGCGCCTTGCGCGTCCGACCAGCCTTTCCGTTTCACGATTCAGACGCAGGGCCGTCTCGACTCCGTGAAGCAGTTCGAGGAGATCGTCGTGAAGGCGATGCCGGACGGAAACAATGTCAAGCTCAAGGACATTGGGCGGGCCGAACTCGGTGCCGAGAACTACAATTCTGAAAGCACCCTCAATGGAAAGCCCGCATCTCTGCTTGCGGTCTATCAGCTGCCAGAGGCGAACGGCATCCAGATAGCCCAGGCCTGCAGGAAACGCCTCGATGAGCTGAAGAAGAACTTTCCGCCGGATCTCGACTATGGCATCCAGTACGATACGACAAAATTCATCAAGGCGTCCATAGAGGAGGTCGTGAAGACACTTTATGAGGCAGTATTCCTAGTGGTGCTGGTGACCTTCCTGTTCCTGCAATGCTGGCGCTCGACGCTCATTCCGACGATTGCGGTGCCCGTATCCCTCGTCGGCACGTTCGCAGTCCTGCTGGCCATGGGCTACTCGATCAACCTGATCACTCTTTTCGGACTTATCCTGGCGATCGGAATTGTCGTGGATGACGCGATCCTCGTCATAGAGAACGTCAACCACCTCATGAGTTCCGAGAAACTTTCCCCGCGGGATGCCGCCAGGAAGACCATGGACCAGGTGACCGGCCCCATCATCGCCACCACCCTTGTCCTCCTCGCCATGTTCATTCCGGTCTGTTTCCTTCCGGGGATCACGGGAGAGATGTACAGACAGTTCGGAGTTACGATTTCTGTCGCGGTACTGATCTCCTCGATCAACGCCCTGACATTGAGTCCTGCGCTTTGCGCGACTTTGCTGAAGCCGGAAGTGGAAGGTAAGAAGCTGTTCTTCATATTCAGATGGTTCAACGGAGTTTTCGACGCCACCACGAAGGGGTATTCGAGGATTGCCGGACTTGTGATCCGGAAGGCTTTCATAGTGATGGTAGTCTATGCCGGCCTGATGTTCGTCAGCTACAAGATATACGGCATGCTTCCCGCCGGTTTCATCCCCAACGAGGACCAGGGGCTGTTCATGGTGAACGTCCAGCTTCCAGAGGCCTCTTCGCTTCCTCGTACTACCAGGATAACAAACCTGTCCACCGAGGCGATGCTGAGCGTTCCGGGCATGACAGATTCCCTGGCGACGACCGGTTACAGTATCATCACGGCGACTTCAGCGACTAACAATGCGTTCATAATAGGTGTCCTCGACGACTGGTCCAAACGCAAGTCCGCGGAACTTGGACAGGAATCGGTAATGCGGAAGATATACTCCAAATTCATGGCGATCCCCGGGGCGATGATAATGCCTTTCAACATTCCGGCGATCCCCGGACTAGGCACTTCAGGAGGATTTTCGTTTGTCATACAGGACACCTCAAGCTCAGATCCCCAGAGGCTTTTCCAGGCGATGAGCCAGGTCGTCCTGGAGGCGAACCAAAGACCTGAGATCACCGGGGCATTTTCGACTTTCCGCGCCAGCGTGCCAAGGATATTCCTCAAGTTCGACCGGGAGAAGGCGCTGAAACTGGGAGTCTCCATAGATGAGATCAACACCGTGCTTAAAGGTCTGTCAGGATACACCTACATCAATGACTTCAACAAGTTCGGGAAGACATACAAGGTGGAGATGCAGGCTGACTCGAAGTACCGTGCCGAACTTGACGACATCATGGGGCTGCATGTCAGGAACAACAGGGGCGAGATGGTTCCGATAAGCACCCTGGTCATTCCTGAGACGCGTTTCGCCCCGCAGTATCTGAACCGCTACAACCTCTTTCCGTCGGTGACCATCAACGGCGGCTCTGCGCCGGGATACAGTTCCGGACAGGCCATGAAAGCCATGGAGGAGATTGCCGCGAAGAATCTGCCGACCGGAATGAAATATGAATGGACGGACATGTCGTACCAGGAGAAACTCGCCGGCAACAAGGCTGCGATAATATTCGCCCTTGCACTGTTCTTCATCTATCTGTTCCTGGTTGCGCAGTATGAGAGCTGGATGATTCCATGGGCGGTGATACTTTCGGTGCCGATTGCATTCTTCGGAGCATTGATTTTCCTCTGGCTGCTGGGGATAGACAACAACATCTACACGCAGGTAGGCTTCGTGCTCCTGTTCGGAGTCGCATGCAAGACTGCCATCCTGATCGTGGAGTTCGCAAAGGAAAGCCATGAGAAGGGGATGGGCATTGAAGAAGCGGCCGCACATGCCGCCAGGCTCAGGTTCAGGGCGGTCATGATGACGGCAGTGGCGTTTGTATTGGGAGTCACTCCTCTGGTCGTCGCCTTCGGCGCCGGAGCCGTCAGCCGCCGTTCACTCGGGACAGTCGTCTTCGGCGGAATGCTCGTGTCCTGTATCTTCGGCACGATCCTTGTCCCGTCATTCTTCGTGGTGATCCAGAAGATGATCGGCAAGTTCTCAGGTGGGAAGAAGACCTGAGCTGAAAATAATTTGAATAAGATTTTATCTCCTGGGTTTTCCATTTTTACGTCAGGCGCTTAAGCCTGACCCGGGAGTGCGCGTGACAGAGTCACCGCTCTTCTGTTTGATACATAAAAGCGCAAACTATGTTTGCGCATTCCATGGATGCCTCCGGCATCGTAATACCAAGGTTGCAGTCGTGATCGAATCCCTGCCTTACATCCATATATCTTTTTTCATCAGGAATGAAAAAATATTTTCCTCGGCAACTGCTCAGAACAACGAATCCATCTTCTCGAGGTCTTCAGGCCTTGCCCATCCGCGGTTGATATATCCCTGGACGATCTTCCTGGCGACTTCCTTAGAGGCGCGGTTGGCGTCGGCCTCTATTGTAGACATGAATGTTTCGCTTACTCCGGCGACTCCAGCGCCGACTGCGGATGAGACAAGGAGTGTGCCTGCGGCTGCTCCGCCTGCGACAGGGACTGCGAGTCCGGGCTTGAGGCTGCCGGAAGTTGTAAGCATGGCTTTTGCAATCAATTTACCGTCCTGGTAGCATTCCATAAGAGCCTGGATGTCTCCGTTCCCGAGACCGAACCCGACCCATACCCTGAGGGTCTGGTTGCCCTGGTCGATCCTGACGAATTTTCCGGTCACTACCAATGTCGAATTCGTCGGTTTGTATCCGTCGCTTGCCTTTCCAGCCTTGATCCCGGCCCGGCGAAGGTTTTCAACCAGCCCGTCGGCAAGGGCTTTTGCGACAGCATGTCCTATCTGTTGTTCCTGTTCAGTAGGAGTCAGATCGCTTGAATCTCTCAGGGCCTGGGCGGCGAAACCATGGTCGAGATTCACTTCCTTGGCTGAGACAGCGCAGTCATAGACAAGCACGAAGTCGGGCTTTACAAGCTGTGTCTGCGGCTTTGTCAGGACATCAACATTCGCGGAAGCGCAGCCGATGCAGAGGAGGACTGTTGCAGTCATCGCCAGAAGACTGGTGTTCATGTGAAATTTCTTCATTGGATCTCCTTGGTATTTGTTGCTTTTATTGCTTTTATAATGAGCGGAATATAATCCCGATATCTGAATATTTCCACGATCCGGCTCGCTTTTAGGGACGATGGACATCCTGTTACTTGAAAACATATGGGGCTCAGAGGATATTATGGGGTTAAGGTTCCCTTTAGAAGGAAGCAGAATAATTTTGAAAATACAAAATATGCATACCGACTGCAATCTGCCATTGGCCGATGAATCGGTCATTGCCTGTCCGCACTGCGACCTGCTGCAGCGCATTCCCGAAGTTGAGCCGGGTGCGTCGGTGCGCTGCCCGCGATGTGAAAAGGAACTGTGGCGCCACCGCGAGGATTCTCTCAACCGGACATTGGCATTGTCACTTGCGGCGCTGGTGCTATACATCATAGCGAACACGGTTCCCATGCTCGGACTCACGGTGGTCGGCCGGGAATCATTCACAACTGTTGTCGGCGGCGTGGAAAAGCTCTGGAACAACGGGCAGCAGCTGGTCGCAGTGCTGGTCCTTTTCGCGGCGGTACTTTCGCCTGCGCTGCAGATCGGGTTTCTGCTGCTGATTTCAATTGGCTCCCGCCGCGAACGTCCGCCAGCATGGGTCGGACTCCTGTTGCGGCATATCCACTTTACCCGCACCTGGAGCATGATCGAGGTGATGCTGCTCGGAGTGCTGGTGGCGCTGACGAAGATTGCGGATTACGCGACTGTCATACCCGGTGTGGCACTGTTCTGCCTGTTCGCACTTGTCTTTCTGCTCGCAGCGATGCAGTCGTGCTTTGATCCCCGTGAAGTATGGAACAGGGTCGAGTGGGTAGAGCCGGAACTTGAGACAGTAAATTCCAGGTTCCAAAATCCAAATTCCAAACAATATTCAAAATAGAAGATTCCAAACAAATGACAAAACAGAGAAATGAAAGAACAGCCCTCGCGGGCTTAACTACTAACAGAAACATTTGCAATTCGTTTGTAGCCTGTCGCGCCGTAGCCTCTTTGCGAAGGCGGATCAATGCCGCAAGGCATGTTCTTGGATTGTTTGTCTTCGTTTGGAAATTAAAAACTGGAATTTGTTTGAGTTTTGGAATTTGGAAATTGGAGCTTAATACCATATGAGTTCAACGACATCTACCGCGATGCAGGAAGGCCTTCAGAGCTGCGAGGCATGTGGTCTGCTTTCGCGCCCCGCGCCAGGAGCTGAAGAAGGACGCTGTCCGCGTTGCGACGAAGAACTTGTTTTTCGTAAGAAAGCC
>JANYBI010000259.1 GCA_025360875.1 Lentisphaerota bacterium | reverse complement strand
TAGCCTATACGCTCAGGCAGGAACCTCTCTACCAGTCTGAATGCAAGATCAAGATATCCTCACGCCAGCCCATGGCCACAATCGAGGGCGCCCAGATCACATGGTACGGTTCCGGCGGGAACGAGATAGGCTCCGAAATCGAGCTGATAACCAACAAAGATCAGATCATGAACACGGCGGCCGAAATACTTAAGGACAGGGAAAACAGCATCTGTCTGACTTCGGAAAAGTCCAAGGACTATTATGCCGACTATACAGACTATATTAAAGGTCTGAGAAGCCAGCTGAATGGAGTGGCGGAGAAGGAATATATAAATTCCCTCAGCGGGGCAGGCATCAGGGGCCTCATACAGATTGAGCCCATCCCTTCGAGCGACATCATAGTTATCAGGGCCAGGGGAAAATATCCTGAGGTCATAAAAGCTGTGGCGAACGTGGTGGCAATCGCCTACAGGGCGGATTTCTGGAAGAGCAAGACGCAGGATGCCAAGGACACCATGGATTTCATCAACAAACAGCTTGCGGATGTGGTTAAGGATCTTGAAGACTTGAAACCAGAGCTGCAGAAAGCATCGGAAGACAATGCCGCTCTCGGTGATGCTGAAACCTACAAGAAACAGCTTACTGAATTCAGGATAGAACTCGACAAGCTGAAGGAGACGTATCAGGAAAGCCATCCCAAGATTGAAAAGCAGAGGAAGCTGATCGCGTCTATCGAGGGACAGCTATCCAAACTTCCCAAGAGCAAGCAGGCCTATGACGACAATCAGGCAAAATGGGATCTCAAGCAGAACCTCCGTAAGAACCTTGGCGAGTTTTCCCTCAAGGCCAATATCGACTACCAGGCAAAGAAGGACAAGTCAAAAGATGAAATCCAGCTCATATCCCTGGCGCAGTCGACAGCCCAGCTCAGTCCGAAAACTGTAATGAACATAGTTGTCGGAGTCCTTTTCGGAATCATCCTGGGCCTCATATACGCATTTGTATGGGAAGGCTTGGACACGTCAATCGGAAAGATCGAGGACGTGGAAAGGATCACGGGGCTGCCGGTCATCGCCCATATACCGCTTATCGGTTCTCAGGCGGCCCACCAGTCCTTCTTCAGACCGCTGAGAATGATTCTGAAACCGTTCGCATCCATCTTGCCTTTTACAAAATCCGAGGATCCTGCTGATTTCGACAAGAAAGTGCTTTTCAACTTCGATCCGCTTTCGGTAGTCGCCGAGGCATACAAGACACTTCGTACAAACATACAGTTTGCAATTGGGACAGGAAAACGGACAGGCAATGCCATAGCCATCACCAGTGCAAGCCCCAGGGAAGGAAAGACACTTACGTCCACAAATCTTGCTATCGCACTCGCACAGATGGGTAAGATGACCCTGCTGATAGAAGCGGACATGAGGAGACCGAAAATCGCGGACCTCTTCAAAATAGACAGCAAGCAGGGGCTCAGTGACGCACTCATCGGCACCGTAAGGATTGAAAACGCCATAAGAACCACAGCCGATTTTCTAATGGGCAATACTGAATGGGACAAGCTGCTTGGAAGCCAGGGGATCGACAACCTCCACATAGTCACCTGCGGAACCATACCCCCAAACCCGTCGGAACTGCTACTTTCAGCGGAATTCAGGGAAGTCGTAAGCGATATGCGCAAGAAATATGATTTTGTCATAATCGACACGCCGCCAATCCTGCCCGTTTCGGACGCAAGCATCATAGGGACAGTTGTTGACGGGACAGTACTCATCTACCAGTCGGACATGACCTCAAGGCATCTTCTGCTGCGCGCCATACAGACTCTGAAGAAGAACCAGTCCAAGCTGATCGGAATCGTAATCAACCAGCTTTCCTTCGATGTGGTCATGCTCAAGACCGGAAGATACAAGTACAAGGACGGATACGCCTACAAGAAAGAAGAATAAGGCGTAAATATTCACTGAACTATGTTCATTCAGCGAATATCTACAACTAATATTTCTGAAGCAGCTCAAGCATTTTACGGTCAATCTTGTGCCCCTTGAAATCCTCGTATTTCACATCCTTACGCCCGCTGTCGAGGATTCCGAAAGAGCCTCTGAAATTCCATAACGCCCAGCCCCAGCCCGCCTCCTTCCAGTTCTGCAGGCAGTCTTCCATCCATCTCAGGGTTGTGTCGTGCGGCGTCCTGTTATATGCCCCGAATTCACCGACAAATATGCCGACACCTTCCGCCCCAAGCTTCTTCCAGGGCTCGACGTTCTTTTCCCAAAGCCACTTCCTGTCATACATGACATTGGATTTAATAGGCATCGGATCCGAAGGTGAAAATTTAATTTTTACCGGACTCCATCCCCACTTTGACTCGGTCTGTATTTTAAATTCGGCGCCATCCCCCGGAGTCAATCCTATCTCGCTTATCGACATCCAGTCGCCTTCGGAATTTTCCAGTGAGATTATTTGAGTCCTTTCCGGAATTTCAGCGAAGACATCCATGTCGTAGACATTCTGATGTTTTCCCCATTCCGGCCTGTATACTTCCTTTTTCCATTCTCCTTTCCCGGGACCGCTTTCGAATTTCCTGCTCAATATTATCTTATTGTCCGCCCTGACAACCAGGGTGGAAGTGTCTGACACAGTGTCAATCCTGAGCCTCAGCCTTATTTTCCCCTGAAACTCATTCTGGATTATGAAATAAGACTGCAGCTCCTCCTTTTGCGGTCCGTAGATGCAGTTGCTCACTTTAATTTTCGGCCAGGAAGGCAGGCTCATGTTTTCGCTTCCGTAAA
>JANYBI010000255.1 GCA_025360875.1 Lentisphaerota bacterium | reverse complement strand
GATACAGGGACGATGAGTATTTCCACTTAAAGATATTTGATTTGCCAGAACTAAAAAATGAGGCTAGAATATGAGCTTTACGCTACAAACCGTAGAAGAGGCCAAAATACTCGCTGAAATGAAGGAGTCTGAGAAGAAACGGTATTTGTTCAACGGTACGCTTGACCCGGGATTCAGGGAGAAGAACGGAAGCATAATCCTGATCGTGGGTGAATCGTCCCGCAGGGCGTCGTGGTCCCTTTACGGATACAAGCGGAAGACAAATGTCTTCATGAAAGCCATGTGCGAAAAATATCCTGACAATTACATATTGTTCAAGGACTACCGTGCAACAGGCCAGACAACTTATCCGAACCTGATGAGCATCTTCTCCGTGATGCCGGCCAAGGAATTTCCCGAAATGCCCAGACATCCCAGTTTTGTGAGGATACTGAAGAATGTCGCCTACAGGGCCTATTTCATTTCGACCTACCAGAATATTTTCATGAGCTTCATAGGCGCGGACGAGAATATCATCGCAAAATCTGGCGACGACGACAGTCTGGTTCCGGAACTGGAGCAGGTACTTGAAGACAAAAAACATCAGAAGAAGATCATAGTCATGCATCTCAAGGGGAGCCATTTCGCTTTCACCGACTATAATTATTCCTATGCCGACTACATATTCCCCAGCGATAATCCGATGATAGACAAATATGACAATTCCATTGTGAATACCGACCTGTTTCTGAAGAAAATTGCCGATCTGGTGATGAAGAGTTCCGAGCCGTTGTGCATGTGGTACATGCCGGACCACGGGGAGAACCTCAATGATTTCGGCGACGGGAATCTTGGGCATGGATGCGGAAGTTTCACTTGTTTCGAACTGGAACTTCCGTCCATTATCTTCTTCAACAATGCGTTTCTCGAGAAGAATCCGATGATCAGGAACGTGTCCAGGAACAGCAGCTTTACTGTTTCACACAGCAATGTTTCCCAGACGATCATGGGATTATCAGGTATATACCCCAGGGAATACAGGAAGACATACGATCTTTCCTCCGATGAATACAGGTATGAGGAGCCATATGTGATCGACTGCGATCTGTTCCCGGTAAAATATTCTAAGGCGACAATACAAGAGTGAAGGCAGCAGATCCAATCAGCAATATGCGCCGCAAGGCACTTGTCTTTGCGGAGGAATCCGATGAGGGCAGGCGCCTGGATATCTATCTGGCCGGAAGATTCACATATCATTCTAGGACTGAATGGCAGAACCTTGTGGAGGACGGCAAGATCCAGGTGAACGGGAAGCCAGTCCGGGCTTCCAGGAAATTGAGGAAGGGCGATAGGATCGAATATGATACGGCTGACATAACCGAGCCCGAAGTCGATGCGAGTTTCCAGATCGTCTTCTCCGATGATTACATTATTGCCGTAGACAAATCGGGAAACCTGCCCTGCCATCCGGCGGGAATTTTCTTCAGGAACACCCTCTGGTGGCTGCTGACCGAGAAATATGGGAAAGTTTATTTCGTGAACAGGATCGACAGGGAGACCTCCGGAATGGTGCTTGTCGCCAGAAGCCCGGAAATTGCAGCGAAGATGTCCGATGCGCGATATGGAATCTCCAAGAAATACATAGCCTTTGTCCATGGGGATTTCCAGGGTGAATGCCATGCGAAAGGATATCTCTGTCCCGACCCGGGAAGCAAGGTCAGGAAGAAACGGCGGTTCTGCAGCGGGAAGCCTGAGGGAGTGGAGGATGCGGAATTCGCAGAGACAATGTTCAGCCTGGCTTCCTCATGCGGAGGAATAAGCGCCATAGACACCGAGCTTGTCACTGGGAGGCTGCACCAGATCAGGGCGACTCTCTGTTCGCTCGGATTTCCCCTGGTAGGGGACAAGATTTACGGGCTCGATGAAAGCATCTATATAAGATTTGTAGAAAACAGGATGACTGACGATGACCGGAAACTTCTGATGATCGGCAGGCAGGCGCTGCATTCGGCCCAGATTGGATTCCGGCATCCGGTTTCTGGCGAGAACTTGGTTTTGAAGGCGGAACTGCCCGAAGATATGCGGAACTTATTGTTGGCAAGAAGATGATTTCCCTTTGACAATTGGCGAAAAAAGAATATTTTTATAGTTTATCAATTTAAGCGGGGTCTACTATGTGGTTGTTTTCAGCATTGGCAATAATAATAGCGGTAGGCACGGTGGTATGCTATTTCGCGTTGGGATATCTTCCCCAGATGTATATCCATCTTTCCGCCTATGCGTTCATACTGGCCGGAATGGGTTATCTTATTGAGCTGATGAAGAAACGCGAGCAGAACGTCGAGGAACACATGGAATGGATACTCGACAAGAAGTTCAAGGTCTTCTCGGAGGAACTCAAGACCATCAGGACAATGATACTCAAGATTACCGATAAAAGGGACTATCCGGATATCATGGCGCCTCCCTCTCTTCCCAAAATTGAGATCAACGGTTTCAAGGAGCCCAAGGAGGAGAAACCTATTTTCTCAGCGCAGAATCCCAAGTCCAAGACTGAAGACTGACGGTTGCATATGCCTGACATGAAATATAAAGATACCTCAACCCGATCCCGCCTTCCAATATGAAAACAGGGATATCCTTCGATTGGAAATCTATAATCTGCCGAGGCATAGAATCGGAGGAGCTTGACTACAAGGCGGCCCAGAACTGGAACAATCTCGCCAGGGCCGGCAAGGCACGTTTTGCGCGCCATTGCATGGCTATGGCCAACACCAAGGGCGGATATATTGTCGTTGGTGTTGGTGAGGACAGGTCCGGACGCCCGTGCGTCTATACAGGTGTGAACGACAGACAGTGCAAATCCTTCGACCCCACGGATGTCGGGAACGTCATAAACAGGTTCTCCGATCCTCCTATTGATTTTGATGTCGAACGCCCCATTGTCGATGGGAAACGGTATGTTGTTTTCGTCATCAGGCGCTTTTCAGAGATCCCGCACGTCTGTTCCGTCAGCTGCAATTCCGAGCTCCAGCAGGGCGTATTCTATATAAGGACCGCGGACGCCTCAAGCCGTCCTGCCTACAAGGCCTCCGAGATCCACGGGATAGTCCAGAGGGCGCTGAGGAACCAGCGCGAACTCCTGGGAAGGATGCTCCGTGGAATCCTGTATGAGGGCAGGAAGACGCTCGCGCCAGAGGCCAAGAGCGAGTTCAAGGAGCAGATAAGCCACTCTTTCAGGATTTTCGACAAGCGGAAGAACGAGTTCAGCCCGGAAAAAGGTTCGCTCTGGGAGATTTCAGTGTTCCCTTCCGAATTCATCCTGGAGAAATTCTCGCTTTCCGAGGTCCAGAAGGCGGTTGACAATTCAATTTCAGCTACGCTCGAGTCCTCCTTCATATTTCTTGAGGAGAGCGAGGACAGTTTTTTCACCAATGTGGCCTTCAGGACGTTTTCCAGGGAAAGGCGGCAGTATTGGCAGGCATTCAGTTCGGGACTCTTCCATTATGTCACAGTGCTCGACAAGGAAAAGAATTCACTGCGCTATGAGGATGTCATAAAGATTGTTTCGAGCGCCGTCCATTTTCTCGGG
>JANYBI010000184.1 GCA_025360875.1 Lentisphaerota bacterium | reverse complement strand
TCGCATAGACAGATGGTCGCCGTTCCCGGTGCGGAAGCATCGGGGTTCACAGAATCCGGCTTATTCCGCCGTCGCGCTTTTTTAAAACAATACAAGGATGAATGGATGAATGGATTGATGGATGAATGGGTTTGGGAAGATACTGGAATTATTGTTTTCCCTCATCCATCCGCCCATCCAATCATCCATCCACCCGGCAATTCAGGAGGTTTCATGAGCGTTGAATCAATCAGTGCCGCGATAAGGGACGTAGTGGATTTTCCGAAGAAAGGGATAATTTTCAAGGATATTACGCCTGTCCTCAAGTCGGAAAAGCTTTTCAGAGAAGTGGTTGACATAATTGCGAAAAGATACGAGAAGAGAAAGCCCGACTATTTCGTGGCGATCGAATCGCGGGGATTCCTGTTCGGTTCGGCTCTGGCATACAAGCTCGGTTGTGGACTTGTGCCGGTCAGGAAAAAGGGCAAGCTTCCCTATAAGACCATAGAGGAATCGTATGCCCTGGAATATGGGACCGCCACTATCGAAGTCCACGCTGATGCTTTGGGGAAGGGCGACAATGTAATCATAATCGACGACCTGCTGGCGACCGGCGGTACAGCGGCCGCGACGGCGAAGCTGGTCGAGAGGCTTGGCGGCAAGGTTGTAGGATTCGAGTTCGTTATCGAGCTTGCATTTCTAAGTGGGCGGAAAACTCTTTCCAAGTATGATGTCAATTCCATAATTGTCGTCAATTGAACTTGGGAAAAGATTGCTTTCTTTCAAGAAAATATGTAAAAAAAAGAGTTTTAAGAGGAAAATAATTTGTATTAAAATTATATATCGTGTACAATTTAGTTCTTTTGATTAATCCAGGATGCGCGAATAATGAAATATGCAATCTTAAGCGATATTCACGCCAACCTCGAGGCACTGACCACAGTTCTGGGCAAGTGCAAGGAGGAAGGCGTTGAGAAATACATTTGCCTCGGTGATGTTGTCGGATACAATGCAAACCCCAGGGAATGCCTCCAGCTGATCCGGGGGCTCGATCTCATCGGCTGCGTGAAGGGCAACCATGACGAATACGTCTCCAACAACGACGAGGAGATGCTGGGATTCAACCAGCATGCCAAGCAGGCTGTGCTCTGGACGAAAGCCCAGCTGAACGACGAGGAGCGCGACTGGCTTTCCAAACTGCCGATGAAACAGACTGTAAGAGGCACCAATATAACGATAGTCCATGCGACTCTCGATTCCCCGGCCTCCTGGGGATATATCTTCGACGTGCATCACGCCATGGACAACTTCTCCTACCAGTTCACTCCGCTCTGCTTCTGCGGACATTCCCATGTGCCGATTGCATTCTGCAAGAAGTCGTTTACAGGTTCGAACAGCCTGCTTGTCGAGGAAATGCAGGAATGGAAGGCGGAAGTGACGGATGCTAATATCGGCAAGCCTGATACAGGTGACCCGCTCATCAATATCCAGAAGGGCTGGAAATACCTGATCAATATCGGCAGCGTTGGCCAGCCCAGGAACAGGGATCCGAGAGCTTCATTCGCCATTTATGATGCCGAGACCAATACCATCTCCCGCCGGAGGCTTACCTATGATATCGCCACCGCCCAGAAGAAAATCAAGGAGGCCGGTCTTCCAGAAAGACTTGCCCTCAGGCTTGAACGCGGAAATTAACGCGGCTATTTCCTTTCTTAAGCTTGTCCTTCGCCCGCGTTTCAAACTCGAAATCCGACTTGTCGTATTTCGTGCTTCGAATTTTGGATTTTATAAACGCTTAATACTTATGGAAGAGTGAAACAAAGGCTCAAGCGATCACATGGAAAAATTCCTAATCATTAAGATAAGCAGCCTCGGAGATGTACTACATGCATTTCCGGCAGTTTCGTTGCTGGCGGAAAAATTCCCCGGAGCCAGGATCGACTGGCTTGTACACCCTTCCTTCGCGCACATACTCGGATATAATCCACATATCACCAAAGTGATCCTCTTTCCCAGGAAGGAACTGGCGTCACCGCTCAAATTTCCCAGGGCGTTCGCCGGTCTCGTGCGCGATATCCGGAAGGAAAAGTATGACATGGTTATCGATATGCAGGGTCTTTTCAGGAGTGCGCTGTTTGCGAAGTTCGCAAGAACCGGCGCTATTGCAGGCTTTGCATCACCGAGGGAGAAACTGGCGTCATCCCTATATGGACGCAAGGTGGAGATAGAACCGGAATACGTACATGCCGTCGACAGGAACGTCAGGCTCGTGTCCAGCCTTTTCAACATCCCTTTCTCTGTCCCGCAGGAAGATCTC